>NZ_JBHWBW010000279.1:0-10153 GCF_042735675.1 Kitasatospora sp. NPDC059571 | reverse complement strand
TGTGGGGGGCCGGCGCCCGGGGGGGCGCCCCCGGGGGGCCCGCCCCGGTCGGCGGCCCGCTCCAGGGCGTCGGCGCGCGCGGCCTCCGGGCCGGTCGCGGCCAGCGCCAGGTGCCAGGTGCGCCGGTCGTCGTCCGGCTCGCCGTCCAGGGCACCGGCGAGCGCGCGGTGGGCGGCGAGCCGCTGGTCCAGCGGTGCCCGCTGGAGCACGGCCGCCCTCAGCAGTGGGTGGCGGAAGGCCAGTTCGCCGCCGGACTCGCGGACCAGGCCGTCCTGTTCGGCGGGCCGCAGGTCGGCCGGGCCGGCGCCGAGCAGGGCGGCCGCGGCCAGCACGGTGCCGAGGTCGCCGGTCTCCTCGGCGGCGGCGACCAGCAGCAGTGCCTGGGTGGCGGCCGGCAGCCGGGACAGCCGCCCGTGCAGGGCGAGCCGGAGTCGGTCCGGGAGCGGCAGGGCGCCGGGCGCCGCACCGGGCCGGGCGGCGAGCGCGGCCGGCAGTTCGGCGAGGGCGAGCGGGTTGCCGTGCGCCTCCGCCAGCACCCGCCGGCGGGCCTCGGGGGCGAGGCCGGACGGGAGCAGCCGCTCGGCGTCGGCGTCGGCCAGGCCGGTCAGCGTCAAGGTCGCCAGTCCGCCCGCGGGGAAGGCGCCTTCGCCGTCGCGAGCGGCGAAGAGCAGCACGACGGCCTCCTCGCCGAGCCGCCTGGCGGCGATCAGCAGCGCCTCGGCGGAGGCGGTGTCCAGCCACTGCGCATCGTCGACCAGGCACAGCAGCGGGCGCTCGGAGGCGAGTTCGGCGAGCAGGCCCTGGGCGGCGAGGCCCAGCAGCAGCCGGTCGCCGGGCCCGCCGCCGGCCAGCCCGAACGCGCCGGCCAGCGCCAGGCGCTGTGGCTCGGGCAGGGCGGCCAGCCGGTCCAGCGCCGGGGCGAGCAGCAGGTGCAGGCCCGCGAAGGGGAGTTCGGCCTCGTACTCGATGCCGGCCGCGCGCAGCACCCGGAACGCGGGGCCGGCCGCCTCGGCGGCCGCGTCGAGCAGCGCGGTCTTGCCGATGCCGGCCTCCCCGCGCAGCACCAGGGCGCCACTGCGGCCCTCCCGTGCGCCCGCCAGCAGTGCCTCGACCGCCGCCCGCTCCCCCGCCCTGCCGTACAGCATGTCCGCCACCCTACCCACCTCATCTGCCGGACACCGGTAGGCCGTTGCCGATGGCCGACCGATTCGGCCGGCCGCCCGCCGCGCCTACCGTCAGGACCAGCGGGAAGGGCCCGCGGCGCAGGAGAAGGGACCGCAGCATGAGCGACATCCGGCAGACCGTGGAGCAGTACATCGCCATCTGGAACGAGACCGACGGCGACCGCCGCCGGGCGCTGATCGGGGCCGTCTGGGCCGAGGACGGGCGCTACACCGACCCGCTGGCCGACGCCTGCGGCCGGGCCGCGCTGGACGCCCTGGTCGAGGCGGTGCAGGGGCAGTTCCCCGGCTTCGTGTTCACGCTCGGGCCGGTCGACGCGCACCACCACCTGGCCCGGTTCACCTGGGGGCTGGGCCCGGCGGGCGAGGAGCCGCCGGTGGTCGGCTTCGACGTGCTGGCCCTGGACGACGCCGGACTGGTCGCGACGGTGGCCGGCTTCCTGGACCGCATCCCGAGCGCCTGACCCGCCCGGCTCCCGTACCGAGGAGGAGAGATGAGCACCGCCGTCGTCCGCACCGCCGCACCGCGGCCGGCCGCCGGGGCCCATCGGGGCCTGCTGCCGGTGGTGCTGACCGCCACCTTCATGACCTCGCTCGACGTGTTCGTGGTCAATGTCGCCCTGCCGTCGCTGCAGAGCGGCCTCGGGGCCGGCCGGGCCGCCGTGCAGTGGACGGTGGCCGGGTTCGCGCTGGCGCTGGCCGCCGGGCTGGTAGCGGCCGGCCGGCTCGGCGACCGCTACGGCCGGCGTCGGGTCTTCGCGCTGGGGCTCGCCCTGTTCACCGCGGCGTCGGCCGGCTGCGGACTCGCCCCGGGGGTCGGCGTGCTGGTCGCGGCCCGGGTGCTGCAGGGCGGCGCGGCCGCCCTGATGGGCCCGCAGGTGCTGGTGATCCTGCGGACGGCGTACGAGGGCCCGGCGCAGGCCAGGGCGTTCGCCCGGTACGGGCTGACGATGGGCGTCGGTGCGGTGCTCGGGCAGCTGATCGGCGGTCCTGCTTCCTGGTCAACGTCCCGGTCGGCCTGGCGGTGCTGGCCGTGGTCGGCCGGTGCGTCCCGGAGTCGCGGGCGCCCGGGCGGCCCGGCGCCGACCCGGCCGGGGTCGCGTCGGCCGCGGCCGCGCTGATCGGCCTGCTGCTGCCGCTGATCCAGGGCCGGGAGGCCGGCTGGCCGGCCTGGACGTGGGCCTCGCTTGCGGCGAGTGCGGCGGCGGCCGGGGTGTTCGTCCGGCGCCAGCACCGGCAGGGTGCGGGCGGCGGGGTGCCGCTGGTGGACCTGCGGCTGTTCCGGCACCGGGCGTTCGCGGCCGGGCTGCTCGCGCAGCTGGTGTTCTGGCTCGGGCAGGCGTCGTTCTTCCTGGTGCTGGCGCTCTATCTGCAGCAGGGCCGGGGGCTGGACCCGCTCGGCTCGGGGCTGCTGTTCACCTCGATCGGGGCCGGCTACCTGCTGACCTCGACCCGGGCGGACCTGGTCGCGGCCCGGCTCGGCCGCCGGGCGGTGGCACTGGGCGCCCTGCTGATGGCGGGTGGACTGGCCGTGCTGGCGGTCACCGCGGCGGCGGCCGGGACCGGCTCGGTGTGGTGGCTGGCGCCCGGTCTGTTCGCCGACGGCCTCGGCATGGGGCTGGCGCTGGCCCCGCTCACCGCGGTGGCGCTGGCCGCCGTGCCGCCGCGGCTGGCCGGCTCGGCCTCGGGCGTGGTGGCCACCGTCCAGCAGGTCGCCGGGGCGCTCGGCATCGCACTGATCGGCCTGGTGTTCTTCGCCACGGCGGACGTCGCGGCCGCGTTCCGGCACAGCGTGGCGGCCCTGGCCGCCCTGGAGCTGGTGCTCGCCGCGCTCGTCCGGCTCCTCCCCCGGCACGCGGCCTGACCGCCGCGACCCGGCGCGTTCCGCAGCCCGGCACCGCCGCGGCGTTCCGCCGGGTGCCGGGCATCGGGTTGGATGGGGGGATGAGCGAGGAGAAGAGCGCCGCACCGGCGTGGGAGCAGCGGTTCCGGGCGGCCCGGGTGTCCCTGCCGGACTGGGCCGACGACGCCCCGGAGCGGGCGCTGTACGTGTCGAACGCCACCGGCACGTACGAGGTGTACGCCTGGGACCGGGTGGCCGACACCCACCGCCGGGTGACCTCCCGTCCGAACGGCACCACCGATGCGGAGCTCAGCCCGGACGGCGCCTGGGTGTGGTGGTTCGACGACACCGACGGCGACGAGTTCGGCGTCTGGCGCCGCCAGCCGTTCACCGGCGGCCCGGACGAGGAGGCGGTGCCCGGGGTGCCGGCCGCCTACTCGGCCGGCCTGGCGCTCGGCCGCGACGGCACGGTGGTGGTCGGCACCTCCACCGACGACGAGGGCACCACGCTGTACCTGCGGCGGCCGGGCGCCGAGGCGGTCGAGACGGTCTACCACCACGCCGAGTACGGCGGCGTCGGCGACCTCAGCCACGACGCGGCGCTGCTCGCAGTCGACCACACCGAGCACGGCGACGCCATGCACTCGGCGATCCGGGTGCTGCGGCTGTCCGACGGTGCGACGGTCGCCGAGCTCGACGAGGTCACCGGCCGGGACGACCCGCGCGGGGTGGCCTGCCTCGGCTTCGCCCCGGCGGACGGCGACACCCGGCTGCTGGTCGCGCATCAGCGCAGCGGCCGCTGGGAGCCGGTGCTGTGGGACGTCGTGGCCGGCACCGAGACCGAGCTGAAGCTCCGCGACGAGCAGGGCCGGGAGTTCCCCGGCGACCTCTCGGCGCAGTGGCGGCCGGACGCGCGGTCCCTGCTGATCGAGCACGAGTACGAGGCCCGCAGCGAGCTGTTCTCGTACGAGCTGGCGAGCGGTGAACTGACCCGGCTGGACACCCCGCGCGGCACGGTGGCCGGGGCGACCGCCCGGCCGGACGGCACGGTGGAGTTCCTCTGGTCGTCCGCGGCCGAGCCCTCGGCCGTCCGCTCCACGGCCGGCACCGTGGTGCTGCGGGCGCCCGGGCCGGTGCCGCCGGGCTCGGTGCCGGTGGAGGACGTCTGGGTGGAGGGCCCGGGCGGGCGGGTGCACGCGCTGGTGCAGCGGCCGGCCGGCGACGGCCCGTTCCCGACCGTCTTCGAGGTCCACGGCGGTCCGACCCACCACGACAGCGACTCCTTCGCAGCGGGCCCGGCCGCCTGGCTCGACCACGGCTTCGCGGTCGTCCGGGTGAACTACCGCGGGTCCACCGGCTACGGCCAGGCCTGGACGGACGCGCTGCGCGAGCGGGTCGGGCTGATCGAGCTGGAGGACATCGGCGCGGTGCGCGCCTGGGCGGTCGCCTCCGGGCTCGCCGACCCGGCCCGGCTGGTGCTCTCCGGCGGCTCCTGGGGCGGCTACCTGACGCTGCTCGGCCTGGGCGTGCAGCCCGGCGACTGGACGCTCGGCCTGGCCGCGGTACCGGTCGCCGACTACCTCACCGCCTACGCGGACGAGATGGAGGCGCTGAAGTCGCTCGACCGCACGCTCTTCGGCGGCACCCCCGAGGAGGTCCCGGAGCGCTGGCACGCCTCGTCCCCGCTGACGTACGTGGAGCAGGTCACCGCACCGGTCTACATCAGCGCCGGCCTGAACGACCCGCGCTGCCCGATCCGCCAGATCGAGAACTACGTGGGGCGCCTGGAGCAGCTCGGCAAGGTGCACGAGGTCTACCGCTACGACGCCGGCCACGGCTCGCTGGTGGTCGACGAGCGGATCAGGCAGCTCCGGCTGGAGATCGACTTCGCCCGCCGGCACCTCGCCGGCCGGCCCGACGGGGGAGAAGACGGATGAGCAGACGCACCGCGAGACGCACCGCGCTGGCCGCGACGGCCGCGGGGGGGGGGGGGGGGGGGCCCGCCCGCGGCGCGCCCACCGCCCCCCCAGCCCACACCCCCCCCCCCCCCCCCCCGCGCGCCCCGCGCGCCCCCCCCGCCCGGGCCCGCCGGCCCGGCGCCCCCCACCGCCCCGCCCTCCCCCCGGGGCCCCAACCGCTAGCCCCCGCCCCCCCCCCCTCCCCCTGCGCCTGCCCCCACCGGCCTGCTCGGACGAGAGCGACGACCCGTGCAGCAGCGCGGCCGGCGCCCCGGCCGGGTCCGCCGCGGAGGACGGCGCCGAGGACGGCGCCCCGGCCGGCGGCGGCCTGCTGCTGGGCGCGGACGTCTCGGCGCAGCTGCTGGCGAAGTCCAAGTCCGGCCGGAGTTCGAAGAAGTCCAAGAGCAGCCGGACGACGGTGCACCACTACCACTCGACGACCACCGGCGGCATCGGGACGACCACCGGCCGCTCCGGGGGCTGCGGGTCCGCGCCGTCGCCGAGCTGGACGTTCGCCGTCCCGCCGAGCCCGAGCTGCGCGCCGTCCCCGTCGCCGTCGCCGGGCCGGACGGGGTCCGCCTCGCCGGTCCCGGGCGGGAGCTGCGGGCCGACGCCGAGCCGGGCGTCCACCGCGCCGCCGAGCCCGGGCAGGGCCCCCTCCCTGCCCGCGCCGCGCAGCCCGCTGCCCGGCAGGAGCTGAGCGGGTCCGCACCGCGGGAGAGGCGTCAGCCGACCGGGTCCAGCCCCAGGGCCCGGTCCTCGGCGGCCTCCGCCTCGCGGCGGACCAGCCGGAAGAACATGAAGACCACGAAGCCGGCGAAGACGAACCACTCCAGCGTGTAGCCGAGGTTCTGGAAGGCGCGCAGGGTGAGCCCGCCGCCGCCCTCCGGCTCGACCGTCGGCACCGCGGTCAGTCCGGCGGGCACCGCATCGGCGGCCACCCAGCCGTCGTACACCCGGTAGGGCAGCACGTTGATCAGGGTCGCCGGGCTGATCGTGCCGAGCTGCCCGGCCGGCAGGCCGCCGGCCACCGCGCCGCCGCTGCCGCTGGTCTCCGGTGCCTGCAGGCGCCCGGCGACGGTGACGTCCCCGGCCGGGGCGGCCGGCACGGCAGCGGCACCCGGTGTCCCCGGCGCCCAGCCGCGCACCACCGCGACGGCCCGGCCGTCGGCCGTCCGCAGCGGGGTCAGCACGTAGTAGCCCGCCCGGCCGTTGAGCGCCCGGTCGGGCACCAGCAGCTGGTGGGCGGTGTCGTAGCGGCCGGTGGCGGTGACCTGCCGGCCGACGGTGTCGAGGCCCACCTCGGGCCGGGCCGCGGTCAGCACGTCGGTCAGCGGCGCCGCGGGCGCCACGACGGCGCCGGAGGCCGCCGCCGCGGTCTCCCGGTGGGTGGCGACCCGGTCCTCGAACCGGCCGAGCTGCCAGGAGCCGAGCAGCAGGCAGACCACGATCGCGGCGACGCCGACGGCGCAGGCGGCGATCCAGCGCGGGGTCAGGAGGAACCGGTACACCCCACCACGGTAACCACTCCCCGCACCGTCCCCGGCCGCAGGGTCGCGGGGTCAGACCGCGGCGGCGGCCCCCGTCCGCGGACGGGGCTCTCCGGCGGGCACCGGCGCGGTGAACGCCACCAGCAGCTGGTCGGGGTCGCCGGGCAGCACCAGCGTCTCGTACGGCAGGTCGAGCAGGCTGCCGTCGGGGCGGCGGAAGACCTTCCGGCCGTGGGTCTTCTCCCGGACCCGGTGCTCGGCCCAGAGCGCCCGGAACTCGGGCGAGCCGGCCGCCAGCTCGTCGACCAGTGCGGCGAGCCGGCCGTCGGCGGGGCGGCGGGCGGCCTCCAGCCGCAGATAGGCGACGGTGTCGGCGGCGACCGCGGGCCAGTCGGCGTAGAAGGTCCTGGCCAGCGGATCGGTGAAGGCGTGCCGGGCCATGTTCCGGTCGCGCTCCGGCCGGCCGGCGAGGCCGTACAGCTCCTCGGCGGCCGCGTTCCAGGCGAGCACGTCCATGCAGCGGCCGAGCAGGACCGCCGGACCGGCGAGGGTGTCCAGCAGCATCCGCACGCCCGGCCGGACGACCGACGCGTCGGGCGGTCCCGGGCGGCGCTCCGGCCGGGCCAGGTCGGCCAGGTGGGCCCGCTCCACCGCGTCCAGGCGCAGCACCCGCGCGACCGCGTCCAGCACGCCGTCGGAGACGCCCCGGCCGCGGCCCTGCTCCAGCCTGACGTAGTAGTCGACGCTCACCCCGGCGAGCTGCGCCACCTCCTCGCGGCGCAGCCCCGGCACCCGGCGGCGCCGGCCGAAGACCGGCAGGCCGACCTCCTCGGGCTGGACCAGGGCGCGCCGGGAGCGCAGGAAGTCGCCCAGCTGATCGGACCCACCGGATATGCGTTCGCCCATACCGCGACCCTACGGCGGCCGGCCGGTCCTGAGGGTGGTTCCGGCAAACCCAGGAAAACCGTCGCCCTGCCGTACGCCGGCGGCGGGCGGCAGCGTGGTGGACGACAGCAGATCCGCCGCACGGAACCGGAGCCCGCCATGACCTCGTCCACCCCGCTCGCCGGCCGCACCGCCGTCGTCACCGGAGCCGCCAGCGGCATCGGGGCGGCCACCGCCCGGGCGCTCGCCGCCCAGGGCGCCGCCGTCGCCCTGCTGGCCCGCCGGGAGGACCGGCTGAAGGACCTCTCCGAGGAGATCACCGCAGCCGGCGGCCGCGCCCTGCCGGTCGTCGCCGACCTCACCGACCAGGCGTCCGTCGATGCCGCCGCCGGGCTCGTCGGCGCCGCTCTCGGCCGGGTCGACCTGGTGGTCGCGGCGGCGGGGGTGATGCTGCCCAACCCGCTGCACGACGGCCGGATCGACGAGTGGACGCGGATGATCGACACCAACGTCACCGGCGTGCTGCGCACCGTCCGGGCCTTCACCGGCGACCTGGTGGCGGCCGCCGCCGCGGGCTCCGCCGCCGACCTGGTCACCGTCTCCTCGATCGGCGCGCACGTGGTCTTCCCCAACTACGCGGTGTACGGCGCCACCAAGGCCGCACTGACGCACCTGGCCGCCTCGCTGCGCAGCGAGCTCGGGCCGCGCGACGTCCGGGTGACCAACATCGAGCCGGGTCTGACCGACACCGAGCTGGCGTCGCACGTCGACAACCCGGCGCTCGGCCCGGACGGCCAGATCGGCGCGATGTTCGAGGCGATCGGCCCGCTGGCGGCCGAGGACGTCGCCGACCTGGTGGCCTACGCGGTCGGGCGGCCGCCCCGGGTGAACCTGCGGCAGATCGTGGTGCTGCCCACCCGGCAGGCCTGACCGGCCATCCGCCGCCCCGTGCGCGCTACCGACCGGACCGGCGCGGGCGGCCCGAGGTCAGCCCGCGGCGGGCGTCGCGGAGGCGGGCTCGACCGGGACGGCCTCCGGGGCGGAGCGGTACACCGTGCCGCCGCAGCTGCCGCTGATCACCGTGCTGGCCGCGGCCGGGCCGCCCGCCTGCGGGGTGTGCGCGACCGTCACCGCGGGCGGGGCGGCGGACGGGCTGGCGCTGGGGCTCGGGCCGGAGCTCGGATCCGCGGCGGCGACGGGCGCCGGGTCCGCGGACGCCTGGCCGGCGCCCGCGGCCAGCGAGGGACCGGCCTTGACGTCGGACGGGCTGCTCGGGCAGGTGCCCTCCGGCACCCAGCCGAACCGCACCCGGTACCCCTCGCCGGGCCCGAGCACCAGCGGGCCGGGCTGGGCGGTCGGCGCGGGCAGGGCGGTGGCCGGGTCGCCGGCGGTGTGGTCGGCGACCTTGACCCGGGCCGGGTCTGCGCCGTTGGCGGCGGTGACCACGACCGTGCCGGCACCGGTCAGCCCGCACCGCCGGGCCGAGGTGTTGCGCACGGTGAAGAACCCGTAGACGTTCCCGGCCGCGTCGGCGGCCTCCACGTGCGCGTCGGCCCGGCCGAGGTCGGCCCGTACGCAGTCGGGCACCGTGACGGCGGGGGCGGACGGCCCGGCCGAGGGGCCGGTGTCGGCGGACGGCCCTGCGGTCGGCACGGCGCCGCCCGTGCTGCCCGGCTGGGCGGGGTGCCGCGAGCTGTGCGGCCCCTCCGGAGTGCCGAGGAGCGTTCCGGCGGCGGTGGCGGCCCCGTGGTAGGCGTCGGCGCCGCTGGCGGCCGGGCCGCCGGAGAAGGGGAACGGCTGCACCGCGTGCAGCGCCGGCACGGCCGCGACGGCGAGCAGCACGGCTGCGGCGCCCGTCCAGGTGTAGCGGTGCCGGGCGCGGCGGCGCGGCACGGCGGCGCGGAGCCGGGTCAGGCCGGCGGGGTCGGGCTCCACCGCGGCGACGGACTGCCGGAACAGGTCGCGCAGCTCGTGTTCGGCCCTGCCCTCGGCCGACAGGTCGTCAGTCATGGCTGCTCCCCATCAGGACGCGCAGGGCGGCGAGTCCGCGCGAGCCGTACGCCTTCACGGAACCGATGGAGACGCCCAGCACCTCGGCGACCTGGGCCTCCGTCAGATCGGCGTAGTAGCGCAGCACGAGCACCTCCCGCTGGCGGCGCTGCAGACCGCGCAGCGCGATCCTCAACTCGTCGCGTTCCAGCGCATCGTAGGCCCCTTCTTCTGCACTGGCCATGTCAGGCATCGGCTTCGGCAGCAGCCGGAGCCCCAGGATCCGCCGGCGCAGGGTGGAGCGGGACAGGTTGACCACGGTCTGCCGCAGGTAGGCGAGGGTCTTCTCCGGCTCGCGCACCCGGCGCCGGGCGGCGTGCACCCGGATGAACGCCTCCTGGACGACGTCCTCGCACGACGACAGGTCGTCCAGCAGCAGCGCGGCAAGGCGCAGCAGCGACCGGTAGTGGGCCTGGTACGTCTCGGTGAGCAGGTCGACGCTGGCCCCCGTCGCGTCCGCCGCCGCAGCCGAGCCCATCCGGTTATCGGCCGACCGGCGAACCGGCAGCCGCAGTGGCAGCGCTGCCACCGGCACCGCCTCGATCACGTTCGACACGCCTGTTGGACACTCGATCCCCCGTCATGGTTGCCCGGACGGCCAGACATTCTTCCGTACGGAGGACGGGGCCTCCAGCGGGATGGTGGGGGGATTCCGGCGGAATGTCCCGGCAGGATCGGGAGGAATCGTGTCCACCGCGTACGTCGCCGACAGTGCGCCCGCGCATGTGCAGGGGCGGTTCCAGAGTC
>NZ_JBHWBW010000278.1:0-10159 GCF_042735675.1 Kitasatospora sp. NPDC059571 | reverse complement strand
GGCGGGGGTGCTATCTCCCCCCCGCCCACCCGCGACCGCCACACCCCCCCCCCCCCCCGGCGCCCCCCCGCCCCCCCCCCCCGGGCCCCCCCCCCCCCGGACCCCCCCCCCCCCGCACCGGTACCCCGCCGCGCGGCACCGGTACCCCGCCGCGCGTCCCCAGGAGGCGCAGCGGGGTGCCGGGGCGACCGGTGATCCGCCGGGTCTTCGGTCGCGCACCGGTCGTGCGGTTCAGGCCTCGGGCGGCGGCGGGCTCTCCGGCCGTCCGCCGTACGCGATCAGCGCGTAGAGGCCGATCACGTCGAGGGCGATGACCAGGACCGACCAGACCGGGTACGAGGGGATGAACGCCATCTGGGCGAAGGCGTTCAGGACGAGGACCGCCACGCCGAACCAGCGGGCGAGCTGGTTGCGGGCGAGGACGCCGGCCGCGGCGAAGCCCTGGGCGACGGCGAGGGCCAGGATGGCCCAGCCCCAGGCGCGCAGGTCGCCGAAGACGAAGCGGGCGCCGCCGACGAACACCTTGGAGCGGCTGATGGCGGCGATGCCGTCCAGTCCGTTGAACAGGGCCAGGACGCCGAGCATGACGGCGGCGAAGACCCGCATGGACTCGCCGGTGTCCGTGGTGCGCGGCGGTGCGGGGCGGAATCCGCCCGCTGGGTAGGGTGCGGTCGCCATCGTGGCCTCCGGAGGTGTCAGGGGCGTGCGCCCGGCGAAGTCCCCAGCCCAGACTGCGGGCCGTGGACCGCCTCCCGCACCACCCGCAGCGGGTGACCGGCGGCCCGCGCGCGAAGCCCGGGGCGCCCGCCCGCCGACCGGCCCGGGCATCCCGCCGACGCCCTGCATGCCGCGCCCCGTCGTGCGCGCGAACCCCCACCTGCCCTCGTCCTCGAACCACCCGGCCTGGCCCGGCCCGGGAGTTCCGGCGCGGTCCCGCAGGGCGGGCGGGGGCGTCTCGTAGGGTGGGCGGTGCCCGGGGTGTCGGGCGACGGTGGGCCGGGAGCGTGGCGTGGCGGATGCGGAGCGGGCCGACGGCGGCGGGCCCGCGGGCTCCCGGCGGGCGGTCGGACAGCGGACCTGGGCGCCGCTGCTCGCGGTGTGCGCCGGGTACTTCATGGTGATCCTGGACGTGACGATCATCAACGTGGCCGTGCCGGTGGTCGGCCGGGACCTGGGCGCCTCGCTCACCGGCATCCAGTGGATCACCGACGGGTACACCCTGGTCTTCGCGGGCCTGCTGCTGACCGGCGGGGCACTGGGCGACCGGCGGGGCAACCGGCGGGTGTTCTGCACCGGGGTCGCCGTCTTCACGGCGGCGTCCGCCGGCTGCGCGCTCGCGCCGTCCACGGCGGTGCTGATCGCCGCCCGGCTGGTCGAGGGCCTCGGCGCGGCGCTGATCGTGCCGGGCTCGCTGGCGCTGCTGCAGCAGGCCTACCCGGATCCGGCCGCGCGCTCGCGCGCCTTCGGCCTGTGGGGCTCGATGGCCGGCATCGCGGCCTCGGCGGGGCCGCTGCTCGGCGGACTGCTGGTCAGCACGGTCGGCTGGCGCTGGGTCTTCCTCATCAACCTGCCCGTCGGTGCCCTCTGCCTGGTGCTGACGCTGCGGCACGTCGGCGCCTCGCCCCGGCACCCGAACCGGGCTCTGGACTGGCCCGCGCAGATCGCCGTCGTGGCGGCCGTGGCACTGTTGACCACCGCGCTCAACGAGGCCGGCCGGCGCGGCTGGTCCGACCCCGCCGTGCTCACCGCCGCGGGCCTGTCGGTCGCCGCCGTCGCCGCGTTCGCGGCCCGTGAACGGTGGGCCCGGTCACCCGTGCTGCCGCTCGGCCTGCTGCGTTCGCGCGCGCTGAGCGGCGGGGCCGCGATCGGACTGCTGTTCAACTTCGCGTTCTACGGGATGGTGTTCACCGCCAGCCTGGACTTCCAGCACCAGCGCGGCTACGGCGCCCTCGGCACCGGGCTCGCCCTGTTCCCGGCGGTCGCGATGACCATGTTCGCCTCGGCGCTCTCCGGTCGGCTGGCCCGCCGGACGGGCCACCGCCCGCTCGTGGTCTCCGGCATGCTCCTGGCGGCCGCCGGACTGGCGGGCTGGGCGGCGGCCGGCACCGACCCCGCCTACCCGCTGCTGGTCGTCCCGATGATGGCCGCGGGGTTCGGCACCTCCTTCGCCCTGACCGGTGCGACCACCACCGTGATGTCGGCCGCCCCCGCCGCGTACGGGGGCACCGCCTCCGCCCTGTTCAACACCACCCGCCAGATCGGCAGCGCGGCCGGGGTCGCGCTGGGCGGCACCCTGCTCGCCACCGCGGCCGGCTACGGCGAGGGCGTGCGGGTGAGCATGGCCGTCGGCGCGCTCGCCTACCTCACGGCCGCCGTGCTGGGCCGCCTCTGCGTCCCGGCCCCGACCCCGGCCGGCCGGATCGCGGACCGGCGGTCGGACGGCTGAGGGACCGCCGACGGGGGATCAGTGGGCGGGCGGCGCCGGGAGCGGACCCGGGGGAGCCAGGTGGTGCCAGGCATGGCTGCACCCGTGCGCGCAGGAGCCTTCGCGTCTGCGCTCGTCCGCGACGCCCAGTAGGGCGGTCAGGAGCCGGAACGACTTCACCCGCTCGCCCCGGGGCAGGTTGACGATCTTCCCCAGCTGCTCGGAGACCCGCCCGCGCGCGATCAGCACCGCCGGCGTGTGGGTCGGGCGGATGCCCGACCGCCGGATGCTCTCGGCCGCGTCGTCCGTGGTGGCACGCGCCTGAAGGCCCGCGTGCACAGCCGTCACCAGCACGGCGCGCTGCCGGTCGTCGGCGAGGCCCTCGAACCACGCGACACCCTCTGCCATCGGGCGCAGCCCCTGCGCCAGTTCGTTCAGGACGGTTGCGTACTCGGCCTCCATGACCCCACCTCCCCTTGTCCGGACGGATGATGACACAGCGGCGGATCCGGCCGCCGGGAGTTCCGCCGGGTGTCCGGCGCCTCCCGATCGGCCGTCCGACCAGGTGTGACAACCTCGGGTTGTCGCACGTGCCGGGCCCGTTGTTGGCTCTCCCGGCCGCGCGCGGGGTCTGCTGGGTGCGGCGGTCGCGGCCCGGGTGGGCCCGATCGCCGCCGTGCCCGATCCCGTTCCCTTCCCGGCTGTACGCGAGGACCTGATGACCGACGCTCCCGACCTCTCCTTCCTCGACACGCCCGGCCTGCCGGCGGCCTTCGTTGCGGAGACCCGGCCCCGGGCCCACGGCGCCGGGCTCGACCTCTACGCGTACGACCGGGTCACCGCCGGGCTGCGCTCGCTGACCGAGTGGCCGGACGTCTGCCGCGCGGCCGCGGACCGGCACCGGGCGGCAGGCGCGGCCGCCGCGGGCGAGGGCCGGACGAGGACGGCCGGGGAGGCGTACCGGACGGCGGCCCGCTGGTACCACCTCGCCGGACTGGTCCCGCACCCCGACCGGGCGGCCGCCGCCCGCATCGCCGCCGCGGCGGACCGGGCGATGGGGGAGGCACTGGCCCTGCTGGAGCCGGAGGCCGAACGGCTCGTCGGCGAGGGGTTCGCGGGTTGGCTGCGCCGGCCGGCCGGGGTGCGGCGGGCGCCCGTGGTGGTGATCGTCCCCGGACTGGACTCCGGCAAGGAGGAGTTCCACCGCGTGGCGGAGGCGCTGCTCGCCCGCGGGACGGCGGTGTTCGCCATGGACGGCCCGGGCCAGGGCTCGCTCGCCGCCACCAGCACGTTCGAGCCGGACTACCACCTCGTCGTCGGCCGCGTGATCGACACCCTCCGCGCATGCGGGGACGTGGACGCGTCGCGGGTCGCCGTGATCGGGCTCAGTCTGGGCGGCTGGTTCGCCGCGACCGCGGCGGCCCGCGAGCCCCGGCTACGGGCCGCCGCACTGGTCAGCGGCCCGTACCGGCTGGACTGGGACGGCGTCGTCCCGTTCGTCCGGGCCACCCTGGCGCAGCGATGCGGCGGCACCGCGGCGGCCCGGGCCTTCGCCCGCCGGGTGGACCTGGCCGGCCTCGCCGCCGCGATCGAGGTGCCGCTCCTGGTCGTCGAGGGCGGCGAGGACCGCATCCCCGGCGTCACCAACGCCGACCTGCTGGCCCATCAGGTGGACGGTGCCGAGCTCCTGTTCGTGCCGCACGGCAACCACCTGCTCGGCACGGCCCTCGCCGACTGGCTGCCCGCCACCGCCGACTGGCTCACTGCCCGCCTCGACGGTCCGCTGGCCACCGGCCCGCTCACTCCCGGCCCGCTCCCCACCGGCCCCGACGCGGGCTGACCGTCCCGTTCGCCGTGGCTGCACTGCGGGCGGAGGTCGGGCCGGCCGGTGGTCAGGGGAGGCGGTGGTGGCCGCGGATGCGGAACATCTCGCGCCGGTACTGGCGCTGTCCGACCAGCCGCCACAGGATCCGGCCCGGCAACGGCAGGCGGCCGAGGAACTCGGCCCGCTCCTCGGCCGTCGCGTCCTCGAGGATCGCGCCGAGCGCGACCATCAGCCGGTTGCGCGGGGTGTCGGCCAGGCCGCGCTCGCCCACGGCCCGCCACTGGGCCTCGCTCACATGGGCGGCGACCAGCGGCATGACCGTGGTCTCCTCGGCGTCCAGATGCGCGCAGAGCACCCTGCGGTGCTCCTCCAGCGCGGCGATCAGGGCGTCGCGGTCCTCGGCGAGCGCGCCGTCGGCCCAGCAGTCCATCAGCGGCGCCGTCCGGGTGAGGGTTTCGGCCAGCTCGCGATGCTGCTCCGCCATGGCCCGCACCTGCGCGTCGTCCGGGTCCAGGTGGGCGGTGACCGCGGGCCAGAGCAGCTCGTCCTCGCCCTGGTGGTGGACGTGCAGGCCGAGGGCGTAGGTGCGCCAGGCCTGTGCGAGGACGGTGGCGCGGGCGGTGTCGCCGACGGGCACCTTCGCCACCAGCTCCGGCATCAGCCGCGACTCGCGGCGGAAGATCCGGTGGATCATCGCCATCTCGCGGGTGTACGGGTGCGGGGCGGCCTCGGCCGCGATGTTCGATGTCACAACGTTCACCTTGGGATTCCGGTCATGTGAGGGTGTACGGCCGAGCGCAGTGCGGGCGCTCCGGGCCGGGTCATGGCTGTCTGCACGGGCGGGCCGTGGGGGGGGGGGGGCCTATGTCTTTCGTCAAGCTCGACGAGAGGATGGGCGTCATGACAAATGGCGGCCAGGAGCGGGACAGGATGGGGCGCACTGCGGTGCACGATGCCGCAATGCGCGGCGACGTTGCCAAGCTGTGCGAGCTGTTGGCGGGCGGGGCGGATCCGGATGCTGTGGATGCGGCGGGTTGGACCCCGTTGCACTTTGCCGCGCAGGCGCAGGACCCGGTGACCGCCGAGGCGCTCCTGTCGGCGGGTGCGTTGGCGGATGTAGGCGATCAGCATGGTTGTACTGCCTTGTGGCGGGCTGTTTTCAGCTTCAGGGGCGAGGGCGCGACGTTGGGCGTGCTGCTGGAGGCTGGCGCTGACCCCGACCAGGAAAACGCGCACGGAGTGAGCCCGCGTGGCCTGGCCGGCAGGATCGCGAACTACGATGCGGCGGCCCACCTGCCTCGTGGCGAGTGACCCAGCCGGTGAGCACAGGCCTGACTTCTGGCCCGGTCAGGCTGAGGATGCCGGTCGTGATTCGTAGAACGTGCCGTCCCGGAGCATGGCGAACAGGACGTCGACCCTGCGTCTGGCCAGGCAGAGGAGGGCCTGGGTATGCCGCTTCCCCTGACCGATCTTCGTGTCGTAGTAGCCCCGGGATGCCGGATCGCTGAGTGAGGCGAACGCGGCCAGGAAGAACGCCCGTTTCAGCTGCTTGTTGCCCCGTCTGGAGGGTTGCTCGCCGCGTATGGAAGAGCCGGAACTGCGGGTCGTCGGCGCGAGCCCGGCGTAGGACGCGAGGTGGGCGGCGCTCGGGAAGGCGCTCGCGTCGCCGACGTCGATCAGGACCCGGGCGCCGGTCCGCGTTCCGATGCCGGGCATCGAGGTCAGGATCTTCGACAGAGGGTGCTGGTCCAGCAGTTCCTGGATCCGCTTCTCCAGGAGTTTGCGCTGGTCGAGGACGGCCCGCAGTGAGCCTGCCAGGCTCGGCACGATCAGCGCGGCCGCCTCGGTGCCCGGGACGATCACGGTCTGCTCGTCGAGCGCGGTGAGGATGTCCTCGACGAGGCGCTCGAACATGCGCGGGGCCAAGGGCCGGGCAGCGCTCTGCAGGCGGCGGCGTCCTGCATTGCGCAGGGCGGCCGGTGAGCCGAACCGCTCCAGCAGTGCCAGTACCGCCGGGTGGTCGATCCGCGGTCCCAGCACGCGTTCCAGGTGCGGGTGGATCTGGGTCAGCAGGCCGCGCAGGCGGTTGGCGACGCGGGTGGCCTCGCCGGCCAAGTCGTCGTCGAATCCGACGATCATCTCCAGTTCGGCGATGGTCTCGTCGGTGAGCTCGATGCCGCGCAGGGTGTGCGGCATGGTGCGGGCGGCGTCCGCGATGATCGCAGCGTCGCGGGCATCGGTCTTGGCCTCGCCGGGGTAGAGGTCGGCGATCCGGCGCATCGTCAGGCCGGGAAGGTACGCGACGCGGCATCCGGCGTCCCGCGCGACGGCCAGCGGCAGGGCGCCGATGGAGGCCGGCTGGTCGACCACGACCAGGACCGTGCCGTGCTTCGCGGTGAGCTTCTCCAGCATCGCCCGCATCTTGGGCTCGCTGTTCGGCAGCCGCTTGTCGAAGACCCGCTTGCCCGCCCGGGTCACGGCGGTGCCGTGGTGCTCGCCCTTGCCGACGTCCAGGCCGAGGAAGACGTCCACATCGCCGGTGTCGATCACGCTGATCCCTTACGAGGTCGTACCGTCCCGGCCTCGTTGGCGTGGCACCAGTCGCCGGCATCCACGTTACGAAGAGCCTCCCAGCGAGCTGGTGGTCCTGCCCCTATCAGCGGTCTACCGATGCCTCCGGCCCGGTGACACCACCCCCCGGATCATGCGAACTACAGGGGGGAACAGTCATGCCGGACCGGAGGCCGGGAGCCCCGTTGCGGGGCCACGAAGAAGGTAACGGGGGGGGGTACGGGCGTGGGCTGGCCGTGGCTGCGGGCGCCGACCGGCGACCCGCGGCAGGCCCGTCTCCCCGCGGGGGCGTTCAGCCCTGCGAGTCGGGGCGCAGCGGGGAGGACGGCGGCGGACCGGAGACCGCGGTGGCACGGCGCGCCCGCCGCATCCGCCGGGCCGACCGCGCTCCGCGGGGGGCGGCCGACGGCCCCCCGTGTTCGTCCGGCAGCACGGTACCCACCCCCCGACCCGTCCCCGTCGTCCGATCTCCCGGTCCGCGCGGCGCCCCGCCCCCACGCGCACGGCCCGGCCGTCCGAGGGCCGGGCCCGGGGCGCCGGTGTGCTGCACGTCGACGCCGGGACCCAACCCCGCGGGGCCGAACGTCCTACGGACCGGACCGCACGTCAGGGCGGCAACGCCCGGTGCGGCGACCCGGTCGACCACCCCGTCGAACTGACCCCCGGTCACCCTAGCAGTGCGCCAGAGAGCGCTTCCAAATACGATCACGGCTCCCTGTGCCCCCGCAGGCCCGACGCGGAGCGGCGTTTCTGACGGTGCGTCGCGGTCGTTCGGGTACCTCCCGGACCCTTTCGCGACCCGATCGGACGTACCCGGTCGGCCCGTGTCACCATCACGGGAGACCGCTCGGCGTCCGCCGGGCGCGCCACTCGACCGGAGGACCTGATGCCGCTTCCCTCGGAGCCGCTGCGCAGGCTCGGCTTCCTGACCATCGGCCTGTTCGACGGAGCGGACCCGCGGCCGGGCCACGAGGCCACCCTCGCGCTCGTCGAACTCGGCGAGCGGCTCGGCCTCGACAGCGCCTGGCTGCGGCACCGCCACCTCCAGTACGGCATCTCCTCCCCGGTGGCGGTGCTGGCCGCGGCGTCGCAGCGCACCCGACGGATCGAGCTGGGCACCGCGGTCATACCGCTCGGCTGGGAGAACCCATTGCGCCTGGCGGAGGACCTGGCGACGGTCGACATCCTGTCCGGCGGCCGGCTCAACCCGGGGGTCAGCGTCGGCCCGCCGATGCACTACGACCGGATCAGGGCGGCGCTGCACCCCCACACCGCCGACACCGAGGACTTCGGCCACGACCGGCTGCGCCGGCTGCTGGACTTCGTCCGCGGCGAGCCGGCCAGCGACTTCCGCGGCACCGAGGGCTTCGAGGTGTTCTCCGACCGGGTTCAGCCGCAGGCCGCGGGCCTGGGCGACCGGATGTGGTACGGCGCCGGCAGCCTGGCCTCGGCGCGCCGGGCGGGCGAGAACGCGATGAACCTGCTGACCAGCAGCGTGGTGAAGGCCGAGGAGGGCGAGGACTTCGCGGCGGTGCAGCTCGCCCAGATCCGCGCCTTCCGGGCGGCGCACCCCGGCGGCGCGGGTGCCCGGGTCTCGCAGGGCCTCGTCGTGATCCCCACCGACAGTGCCGGCCCGGCCCAGCGGGCCCGCTACCGGGAGTACGCCCGGGCGCGGCTGCCGCGCACCACGGCACCGCAGGGCCCGGCGCGCCTGCTGTACGCGCCCGACCTGGTCGGCACGTCGGAGCAGATCGCCGAGCAGCTGTACGCCCACCCCGCGTTCCGGGAGGTCGACGAGGTCGCGTTCGCGCTGCCGTTCACCTTCGAGCAGGAGGACTACGTGCAGATCCTCACCGACATCGCCACCCGGCTCGGCCCGGCGCTCGGCTGGCACCCGGCCGCCTGAGCCGCCGGCGGGTCCGCGTCACGATCGGCGCGGGGTCACGTCCGGCCCGCAGTCATGTCCGGCGTCGCGCCACGTCCGGCGTCACTCCTGGTCCGGGGCCCCGACGAGCCGGGTGAGCAGGCCGCGCAGGGTCTCGCGCTCGCCCGGGGACAGCGGGGCGAAGCAGTCGGCGAGCACCTCGTCGGCGACCCGGTGCCCGGCCTCCAGGATGCGGGTGCCGGCATCCGTCAGATGGTGCTCCATCCGCCGGCCGTGCCCGGGCCGGCGCTCGACCAGCCCCTGCGCGCCGAGGCGGCCGATCAGGGCCCCGAAGGACTGCTCGCTCTGGAACGTTGCCGCGGCCAGCTCCCGGGCCGAGGCGCCGGGCGTGCGCCCGATGGCGCGCAGGGCGTCCCACTGCGCCAGGGTCGTGCCCGCGGACGCCAGGGCGCTGTCCAGGGCGCGGTGCTGGCGGTACTGCGCCTGCTTCAGTGCTCTGCCGAGAATCTGCAGCTCATTGTGCATGGCGCGAGTCTACGTGATGACCAAGCTAGCTTAATTAAACATCTTTAGTTACTCTGGCGGCATGCTTGCGGACACGACGACACACCTGACCCCCGACCTGCCCCTCACCCTGTCCGAGACGGGGAGCGGCCGACCGGTCCTGATCCTGCACGGCGGTGGCGGCCGGGCCACGGTCGCCGGCCTCGCCCGGCACCTCGCGGCCGGCGCGCACACCCTGGTGCCCGTGCACCCCGGCTGGGACGGCACGCCGCGGCCCGAGTGGATCACCGGCATCGACGTCCTCGCCCGGACGTACCTGGAGTTCCTGCGCGGCCGCGGGCTGCGCGACGTCCTCGTGGTCGGCTCCTCGCTCGGCGGCTGGCTCGCCGCCGAACTGGCCGCGCAGGACGAGGACGGCACGGTCACCGGGCTGGTGCTGATCAATGCGGTCGGCATCGACGTGCCCGGTGAGACGATCACCGACGTCTTCGTGCTCGATGCCCGGGGCCTCGCCGAGCACTCCTGGCACGACCCGGACCGCTTCCACCTCGACCCGGCCGACCTCCCCGAGGAGGAACTCGGACGCCGGAAGGGCAACATGGTCGCCGCCCGGGCCCTCGCCGGGGACCCGTACATGCACGACCCCGCGCTGCTGCCCCGGCTCGGCCGGCTGCAGGTGCCGGCCCTGCTGGTGTGGGGCGAGAGCGACCGGATCGTCAGCCCGGAGTACGGCGCGGCCTACGCCCGCGCCTTCGGCAACGGCCGGCTCCATCTCGTCCCGGAGGCCGGCCACCTGCCGCACGTCGAGCAGCCCGAGGTGACGTTCGCACTGGTCGAGGGCCACCTGAAGGCGACGGGCAGCGGCGCGGCGGCGCCCGGCGGTATTCGCGCGCCCCCGACGCCCCGCGCCACCGACGCGCGGGGGGGGGCTGGGCGCGGGGGCGCGCGC
>NZ_JBHWBW010000277.1:0-10159 GCF_042735675.1 Kitasatospora sp. NPDC059571 | reverse complement strand
GGCCCGGCCGCCCCGGGCGGCCGCCCCGCCCGCCCCCGCCCCCCCCGCCCGTCGGCTCAGGAGGACGGTCCGACCCGCACGGTGGTCAGCCGCCCGTCCTGTGCCTCGCGGACGACCTCGATCCGGGTGCCGGTGTCCGGCACCGCCACACCGATCTCCGGATAGGCCGGGTCCAGGTAGCGGCCGCTGCGGTCGTCGAAGACCGGCACGGCCGGCTCGGCGGGGAAGCGGGTCGCCACCCCGGCGCTGTGCAGCACCACGGGCGTGGTGGGCCGCAGCGAGAACACCGCGTCGTACGTCTGGAACCGGGCGTTGACCCGGCTGCCGTCGGCGAAGTGCTGGACCTGCGGGTGGGCGTCGACCGGCAGGATCAGCCCGCCGCCGGGGTGGTCCTTGGTGTTGTTGTCCGCGTAGGCGGTGTCCCAGAGCCAGACCAGCACGCCCTCCTGGTACGGGTAGGTGTCGATCACCCCGGCCTTGCCGGCCACCCCCGTCCAGCCGAAGTTGTACGGGCCGGTCCGCAGGTACGCGCCGTACCCGGCGTACCGGCGGTTCTCCACCAGGTAGGCGCGCGGGTGCTCCTGCACGGCGCTGCGGCCGCGCACGACCGCGAAGCCGGCCGCCGTCCAGCCGGAGGCGCCGGTCTCCGCCCCGTCATCGACCAGCACCGCGCCGTCCGCGGTGATCCGCACGGCGTCGACCAGCACGCCGCGGCCGTGGGTGTTGCCGTCGCTGGTCGCGTGCACCCGCACCCGCACCGACTGCCCGAGATAGGCGTCGAGCGGGACGTGCAGCCGGCGCCAGCCGCCCGAGACGCCGGACAGGCCCGGGGTGAGCGCCGGGGTGTCGGGGATCGGCGCACCGTCCACCGTGCCGTGCAGCGCGGTCCAGTGCGCGCCGCCGTCGGTGGACGCCTCCACGGTGAGGAAGTCGTAGTCCGGCTCGGTGTCGTACCAGGCCGCCGCGTCGAGGGCGGCCGCGCTGTGGTCGGCGGTGAGGTCGACGGTACGGCCGAGCGAGGCGTCCAGGTTGTCCCCGGTGCCGCTCCACCACTGGGCGGCCCCCTCGTAGGGGTCGGTCAGCTCCGTGGTGGTCCGGCCCGGCGGCAGGTGCACCAGCACCGCCTGGGCCTGGTCGGTGTTGTAGCCGCTGACCCCGAGCGCGTGGCTGGAGCGGGTCGCGGCCTGTGCCTCGTCGTAGGAGAGCCAGCCCAGTTGCAGCTTGCTCCAGGCGTCCAGGTCGCCGGGGTAGGCCCCGGTGGTGTTCGGTCGTCCGGTGCCCAGGTACGAGCCGGAGGACATCAGCGACCAGAAGTTGACCGCGTTGTCGCCGCCGGAGGTCGGGTACAGGTCGGGCAGGCCGAGGTTGTGGCCGTACTCGTGGGAGAAGAGGCCGACGCCGCTGTTCTCGCCGGCCTGCAGGTAGTCGTAGACGTAGAGGCCGGTGTCGCCGACCGGTGCGCCGCCGATCCGGTCGCCGTCCGGGCCGGTCCGGCCGGACGGGTCGGGGAACGCCCAGCTGCGGTGCGCCCACAGCGCGTCCGCGCCCTGGGCCCCGCCGCCCCAGGTCTCGTCCACGCCGGCGTGCACCACGATCACGTTGTCGAGGTAGCCGTCGGGTTCGTCGAAGTTGCCGTCCTTGTCGTGGTCGTAGCGGTCCTGCACGTCGTACTGGGCCAGTTCGGCCCGCACGTCGGCGGCCGTCCGCCCCTTGGCGAGCTCGCCGTCGTACCAGGCCTTGGTGGCGTCCCGGACGAACTCCTGCGCCTGGGTCCAGGCGCCGCTGCCCTGCGGCCCCTTGTTGGAGCCGTACCGGGCCTCGTTCCAGGGCACCGTCACCCAGTCGGTGACGGTGCCCTGGATGTCGTACCGTCCGGAGGACTGGGTGCGGTAGTAGTTGCGGACCGAGTCGGCGCCGGGCGAGGCGTCGAAGAACATCCGCTGGTAGTAGGCGCGGTCGAAGTCGCCCTTCCAGTACGTGTGGGTGTCGTCGCGGCCCGGCTGCGGGATGGCGTTGTGCCGCGGTCCGGGCGTACCGCCGTAGCGCGGCTGCCCGTTGTAGAGGGTGGTGTCGTCCACCCGGTCGCCGAACTGGGCCAGGATCACGAAGACCTTGTCGGTGCGCTCGCGGGCGAGCTGCACGTAGTCGTCGCCGATCCGGACCCTGCCCGGCGCCCGCCCCTGGGCGGTGCGGGCCAGGGTGCCGCGGTTGAGCTGCTCCAGGGCCTGGGTGCGCAGCGCCAGTCGTTGGCGCTCCTGCGGGGCGAGCGACTGGTCGGGGCCCTCGCGGCCGTCCGTACCGGGTAAGGCGGCGGCCGCGGCGGGCCCGGCCGCCGACGGGGCGGACGGCGCCGCCCGGACCGGGGTGGCGGCCAGGACGGCGGATATCGCGCTGGTGGTGAACGCGGCGACGAGGGCCGCGGTGATTCGGCGCATCGGACCATGTCCTTTCGGGACGGCGGTGGTCGGCGAGCGCCGGTAATATTTCACATGTCATCGGTCACATGGAAGAGATCGGGCGAGACGGGTCTCCTGTTCATGACAGAACGTCAGGTCGGTGCGGGGGGAGGGGAGGAGAGTGGCGGCCGGAGTGCCGGCGCCCCGCGCACGGTCAGTCCGCGGCGCGCAGCTCGGCCAGCAGGACGCCCTGGTCCTGGATCATCTCGGTGAGGATCCGGCGTGCCGTGCGCAGGAGTTCGGCGACGTCCGCGCCGGCCAGGGCGTAGACCACCGTGGAGCCCTCGCGGGTCGCGGTCACCAGGCCCGATCTGCGCAGCTGGGCGAGCTGCTGGGAGAGGTTGGACGGTTCGATGTCGATGTCGGCGAGCAGGTCACGGACGGGCGTGGGGCCGGCCTGGAGCAGCTCCAGGACCCGGATCCGCACCGGGTGGCCCAGCATCCGGAAGAACTCGGCCTTGGCCTGGTACAGCGGTACGGGCATCGCGCCCCCTCTCCGATGCCGTGTCAGTGATGCCCGTCCGCTCAGACCTCAAGGCCCGCCTCGAGTCGCTTCAGCTGGTGGCGGGCCATCGCCAGGTTGGAGCGGCTGCGGTTGAGGGCGAGGTAGAGGAAGAGGCCGCGCCCGCTGGACGTGGTGAGCGGGCGGATCAGGTGGTACTGGCTGGAGAGGGTGATGAGGATGTCCTCGATCTCGTTGTCGTGCAGGTTGAGCATCTCCATCGTCCGCATCTTGGCGCGCACCAGGTCGGTGTTGCCGGCCGCGGCCACGTTGAGGTCGATCTCGACGCCGTCGCCCAGGGTGCCCAGGGCCATGCCGCTGCCGTAGTCGACCAGGGCCACGCCGATCGCGCCCTCGATCGCCATGGCCTCCTTGAGGGAGGTCTCCAGGTTCGCCATCGTTGCTCCTCGTGCTGTCGCCGGTGCCCGCATCGCTGCGGGCGGGTTCGGCAACGACTGTAGGGAGACGGTCGCGAAACCTTCGGTCAATGATCGGAACCGATCGCTGATGACCGATCACTTGTCGTTCGGGTGCGATTCAACGACGACTTGAAGACATTTGCAACTAAGGATGTGATTGACCTGCCATCCGCGGGCTCTTCCGCGGACGCTGCGGCCGGCGCGGCCCCTGGCCCGGCGCCGCCCCCCGGCGGCCCTCCCGGCACCCCGCCGCAGCACCCGCCCGCCCCTCCTCGGACGGCACCCCGAGCAGCCCGGTGGTGACGGTGCGTGACGAAGTCCGGGCGCGGGACGACCCGGGCCGCCCGCCGCCCGGCGACCCTGAAAAACGGTGCTATCGATGTCCGCACGGCCGGGTAACCTCTGGGCGAGATGCTCGATCACCACACCAACCACACCCGCTGCACCCCGGCCCGGCGCCCCGCCGACCCGGCCCCGCAGCCGCAGGCGTCGCCGTCTGCGCCCCCGTCCGGCCCGCAAGGGCAGCACTCCCACGGGAAGAGAAGGTGACGCCGATGGACAGCACCGTGCCCGAGGAGCAGCTCAGCCCGGCCGAGGCCTACGCGGCCTCCCGCCGCCGCGCCGCCGAGCAGGCCACCGCGCTCCACGGCTTCCAGCAGCTCTACGACTTCCCGCTGGACCCGTTCCAGATCGAGGCCTGCCGGGCCCTGGAGGCCGGCGAGGGCGTCCTGGTCGCCGCGCCCACCGGCTCCGGCAAGACCATCGTCGGCGAGTTCGCCGTCCACCTGGCGCTGGCGAGCGGCCGCAAGTGCTTCTACACCACGCCGATCAAGGCGCTGTCGAACCAGAAGTTCGGCGACCTGGTCAAGCGCTACGGCGCCGCCAAGGTCGGCCTGCTCACCGGCGACAACAGCGTCAACGGCGACGCGCCCGTGGTGGTGATGACCACCGAGGTGCTGCGCAACATGCTCTACGCGGGCTCCAGCGCGCTGAACGGCCTCGGCTACGTGGTGATGGACGAGGTGCACTACCTGGCCGACCGCTTCCGCGGCGCCGTCTGGGAGGAGGTGATCATCCACCTGCCGGAGTCGGTGGTGCTCGCCTCGCTCTCCGCCACCGTGTCCAACGCCGAGGAGTTCGGCGACTGGCTGGACACCGTCCGCGGCGGCACCCGGGTGATCGTCTCCGAGCACCGGCCGGTGCCGCTGTGGCAGCACGTGATGGCCGGCAACCGGATGTACGACCTGTTCGCCAACCCGGACCGCGACGGCCGCCCCAAGAACGCGCCGCGCAACCCGGCCAAGGCGGTCAACCCGGAGCTCGTCCGGCTCGCCAGGTCCGAGCTGGACCGCGGCGGCCCGCGCGACCGCTTCGGCAAGGGCCGCGGCCGCTCCCTGCCGACCGGCCGCCCCGGCCGGGTCTGGACCCCGGGCCGGGTGGACGTGATCGAGCGGCTCGACGCCGAGGGCCTGCTGCCCGCGATCACCTTCATCTTCAGCCGGGCCGGCTGCGAGGCCGCCGTCCAGCAGTGCCTCTCCTCCGGGCTGCGGCTCAACCGCGACGGCGAGCGTGCCCAGGTCCGCGACATCGTCGAGCAGCGCTGCGCCGACATCCCCGACGAGGACCTGCACGTCCTCGGCTACTTCGAGTGGCTCGACGGCCTGGAGCGCGGCATCGCCGCGCACCACGCCGGCATGCTGCCGAGGTTCAAGGAGGTCGTCGAGGAGCTCTTCGTCAAGGGCCTGGTCAAGGCGGTCTTCGCGACCGAGACGCTGGCCCTCGGCATCAACATGCCCGCCCGCTCGGTGGTCATGGAGAAGCTGGTCAAGTGGAACGGCGAGACCCACGCCGACATCACCCCCGGCGAGTACACCCAGCTCACCGGCCGGGCCGGCCGCCGCGGCATCGACGTCGAGGGCCACGCCGTGGTGCTCTGGCAGCGCGGCATCGACCCCGAGGCGCTCGCCGGGCTGGCCGGCACCCGCACCTACCCGCTGCGCTCCTCCTTCCGCCCCTCGTACAACATGGCGGTCAACCTGGTCGGCCAGTTCGGCCGGCACCGCTCCCGCGAGCTGCTGGAGACCTCCTTCGCCCAGTTCCAGGCGGACCGCTCGGTGGTCGGCCTGGCCCGCCAGGTCCAGCGCAACGAGGAGGGCCTGGAGGGCTACCGCGAGTCCATGACCTGCCACCTCGGCGACTTCGAGGAGTACATGGGCCTGCGCCGGGCGCTGAAGGACCGCGAGAACGAGCTCGCCCGCGAGGGCACCAGCCAGCGCCGCTCCGCCGCGATCGAGGCCATCGAGCAGCTCCGCCCCGGCGACGTGATCCACGTGCCCACCGGCAAGTTCGCCGGCCTCGCGCTGGTGCTCGACCCCGGACTGCCCCCGGTCGACCGGCACTCCCGCGGCGGCCCGCGCCACCCCGACTACCAGGACGGGCCGCGCCCGGTGGTGCTCACCGCCGAGCGCCAGGTCAAGCGCCTCGCGATGATCGACTTCCCGTACCCGGTGCAGGCGATCGACCGGATGCGGATCCCCAAGTCGTTCAACCCGCGCAGCCCGCAGTCCCGCCGCGATCTGGCCTCCGCGCTGCGCACCAAGGCCGGCCACGTCGAGCCCGAGCGCTACCGCAAGGGCCGGGCCGCCGCCGCCGACGACCCGGAGATCGCCCGGCTCCGCGCCGAGCTGCGCCGGCACCCGTGCCACGGCTGCGACGAGCGCGAGGACCACGCCCGCTGGTCCGAGCGCTACCACCGGCTGCACCGGGACACCGAGCTGCTGGAGCGCCGGATGCGCTCGCGCACGCACACCATCGCCCGCACCTTCGACCGGGTCTGCGGCCTGCTCACCGACCTCGGCTACCTGCGCGGCGACACCGTCACCGAGGACGGCAAGCGGCTCGGCCGGCTCTACGGCGAGCTCGACCTGCTGGCCTCCGAGTGCATCCGCGAGGGCGTCTGGCGCGGCCTCGGTGCCGCCGAGCTCGCCGCCTGCGCCTCCGCGCTGGTGTACGAGTCCCGGCAGGCCGACGACGCGGCCGCGCCGCGGGTGCCGGAGGGCGGCGTCAAGGAGGCGCTCGGCAAGATGATCCGGATCTGGGGGCACCTGGACGCGCTGGAGGAGCAGCACCGGATCTCCACCGCCGAGGGCGTCGGACAGCGCGAGCCGGACCTCGGCTTCGCCTGGGTCGCCCACCGCTGGGCGCTCGGCCACAGCCTGGACGCGGTCCTGCGCGACGCCGAGCTCCCGGCCGGCGACTTCGTCCGCTGGACGAAGCAGCTGATCGACGTGCTCGGCCAGATCCAGGACGCCGCGGGCGAGGACGCCGAGCTGCGCACCACCGCCCGCAAGGCGGTCGACGCGCTGCGCCGCGGCATCATCGCGTACTCCTCGGTCGGCTGAGCACGCCGCCGCAGGAGCAGCAGGAGCAGGTGCGCCGGGGGGCGCCGGGTGCCGACACCCGGCGCCCCTCCGCCGTCCGGCGTCCGCGTCAGTTCAGCCGGAAGACCGCCTCGACCGGGTAGTGGTCGCTGGGGGCGTTGGTGTCCTGCTGCCCCGGGGCCCAGCCGGCCTGCGGGTCGAAGTCGACCGTGACGGCCGGCAGCGCGGCCGGCACGGGCCGGCCGGGGGCGTTGAGGTAGCCGAGGTAGTCCAGGTCGTCCCGGTAGTCGTTCGGGAAGGTCTCCACGCCCGACATGTACCGGCACCAGGCCGAGACGCTGCAGTCCATGGTGGCCAGGGTCTGACCGGGCGCGGTGGCCGGGGTGCCGAGCACTCCGTTGACCGCGGCCTGCGCGTTGGCGTGGTCGCCGCGCGCCCGGCCGTGCAGGTACTCGACGTTCAGGTCGCCGCCGATCAGCACCGGCGCGTCGGTGCCCGCGACGGAGTCGACCCAGGAGCGGATCTCGCGCAGCTGGCCGAGCCGGGTGGCCTGGGTGGTGTCGGTGGGGACGTCGGACTCGTCGGCCTGCAGGTGGGTGCCGACCACCCACGCCGCGGTGCCGCCCTTGTCGATCCGGACCAGCGCCGCGCCCTTGTTGGCGTGGTAGTCCCAGGTGCCGTACGTGGAGTTGCTGAAGACGTGGGCGAACCGGGCGGTGATCGGGTACTTGGAGAGGATCATGGTGCCGCCGTTGATGACGAACCAGGAGTTCGAACAGGCGCCGCTGATGCCCGTCCAGTCGCCGCCGGAGCAGGTCTGGCCGACCACCGGGGTGCGGTAGGGGTAGAGGTCGGCGAGCTTGCCGGTGATGTCCGCCGTCGAGGTGTTGTTGAAGTTCTCGTCGAGGATCACCACGTCCGCGCCGTGCTTGCGGATGATCGACTCGATCACGGGCGTCCGGGTGGAGGCCTGCTCGTGCTGGGTGCTGTCGACGATCGCGGTGCCGAGGTCGACGTTGAACGCGAACACCGACAGCGTGGCCGGGTCCTGGGCGGCGGCGGTGGGGGCGGTGCCGCCGAGCAGCAGTGCGGCGGCCGCCGCCGAGGCGAGGGCGGCGGCCGAACGGCGCGTGAGCATGGCGTTCTCCTGAGGGTGGGTCAGCCGGTGGGCCCCGGACGGCCGGAGCCGGTCCGGGGCGGGACGACGGCACCCTAGCTACCCGCGGGTACGTCCGGGAGAACGCCGGACGATCGGCAAGGAGCGACCTTGTGGCGGAAAGATGTCTGTACAGCTCTGCCCGCCACCGTGCGGCCGGATCAGCCGGCCAGCACCGCCAGCACCCGCTCCAGCGACCCGCCCAGACCCCAGCGCTCGGCCAGGTGCTCCAGCGCCATCGGGTCCAGCGGCTCGCTCGGCAGCGCCGGGTCGAAGGCGGGCAGCGGCACGTCGGTCGCCACCCGGACGACCTTCGGCGCGACGTCGAGGTAGTCCGACCCCTCCACCAGGTTCTTCCGCCGGGCCGGGGTGAGCTTGGAGGCCGGATCCAGCGCGGCGGCCCGGATCCCCGCCAGGTCCCCGTAGGCCGCGAGCAGCTGGGCCGCGGTCTTCTCGCCGATGCCCTTCACCCCGGGCAGGCCGTCGCTCGCGTCGCCGCGCAGCGCGGCCAGGTCCGCGTACGAGGCGCCGGTCACACCGTACTTCTCGCGCAGCGCCGCGTCGTCGACGGTCTGCGCGGTGCCGACGCCCTTCACCGGGTAGAGCACCCGGACCCCGCGGGCGTCGTCGACCAGCTGGAAGAGGTCGCGGTCGCCGGTGACGATCTCCACCGGGCCGTCCGCCGCGGTGGCGAGGGTGCCGATCACGTCGTCCGCCTCGTAGCCGGGCACCCCGACCCGGGCGATCCCGAGTGCGTCGAGCACCTGCTCGATCACCGGCACCTGCGGCGCCAGGGTGTCCGGGATCTCCTCCGCGCCCGCCACCGCGGGCTCCGGGGCGAGCCGGTGCGTCTTGTACGAGGGGATCAGGTCGACCCGCCACTGCGGACGCCAGTCCGCGTCCATGCAGGCGACCAGCTGGTCGGGGCGGTGGTCCTGGACGAGCCGGGCGATGAAGTCCAGCAGCCCGCGGACGGCGTTCACCGGCTGCCCGTCGGGGGACCTCAGGGACTCCGGGACGCCGAAGTAGGCGCGGAAGTACAGGCTCGCGGTGTCGAGCAGCATCAGTCGCGGTGCGGTCACCCCCCGATGATGCCGTACCGCACCGTCAGTGCCGGTGCGGCCCGCTGCGGTGCACCGGCCCGTGCGCGTCGGCGCAGTGCTCGTCGACGTCGGCACCGTCGGCGCCGGCGACCCGGCCGATCTGCAGCAGCTCGTGCGGGCCCTCCTCGCCGACGTGGTCGACCTGCAGGGTCGCGTGGGTGATCCGGTACTCCTCGCGCAGCCGCCGCTGGAGCTCCCGGCGCACCGCGTGGCAGTCCCCGCCGGGCTTCACCAGGATGTGCGCGGAGAGCGCGGGCTGGCCCGAGGTGATCTCCCAGATGTGCAGGTCGTGGATCTCCTCGACCAGCGGCGCGGCCACCAGCCGGTCGGCCACCGCGTCCGGGTCGATGCCGGCCGGCGCGGCCTCCAGGAAGATCCGCGCGGAGTCCCGGACCAGGCCGATGCCGGCCCGCAGCATCAGCGCCACCACCACCAGCGAGGCGATCGCGTCCGCCCGGCCGAACCCGGTGGCCAGCACCACGGCGCCGGCCACCGCGGTCGCGATGAAGGCGTACAGGTCGGTCACCACGTGCTGGAATGCGCCCTCGACGTTCAGCGAGCTGCGGTTGGCGCGCGACATGCACCAGGCGGCCGCGAGGTTCACCACCACGCCGACCAGGGCGGTGGCCAGGACCAGCCCGCCGGAGACCTCCGGGGGCGCGATCAGCCGCCGGACCGCCTCGTAGCCGAGCCAGGCGGAGAGCACCAGCAGGGTGACGCCGTTGGCCTGGGCGGAGAGGATCTCGGCCCGCTTCAGGCCGTAGGTGTAGCCGCCGCGGGCCGGCCGGGCGGCCAGCCGCATCGCCACCAGGGCCAGCGCGATCGCCGCCGCGTCGGTGAGCATGTGCGCGGCGTCCGAGATCAGTGCCAGCGACCCGGCGGCGAGGCCGACCAGCACCTCGCCCGCCATGAACGCGGTGATCAGCGCGAGCGCGCCCAGCAGCCAGCGCCGGTCCGCGTCGGCGGAGACCGCGTGGCTGTGCCCGGCGTGCCCGTGACCGTGGTCCGGTGCGTGCTCGTGGTCGTGATCGTGCCGGCGGCCGCCCATCGGACTCCTCTCCCGGGTGCGGGCCGGTGCCTGCCCGCACCGGAAGTGAACCTCAGATCGGAGAAAGATCCAAAGGCTGCACTGGTGACGGTCTG
>NZ_JBHWBW010000276.1:5503-10224 GCF_042735675.1 Kitasatospora sp. NPDC059571 | reverse complement strand
ACCCCCACACCGCCCCGCGCACACCCCCCCCCCCCCCCCACCCCGCCCCCCCCCCCCCGCGCCCCCCCGCCCCCGCACTCACGGAGTGGTACCGGCTGACCGCCGCCGCGGCGGCCGCCGGACCCGTCCGCACCGAGCCCCTTCCACAGCCATCGACACTCCCGCAGGAGGCGAGTTAGTTATGGCCATGCCGCTGCGCCAGTCCCTTCGCGTCAGCACCTACCTGTTGCAGCAGAAGCTCAAGCGCCGTGAGAAGTTCCCGCTCATCGTCGAGCTGGAGCCGCTGTACGCGTGCAACCTGGCCTGCGAGGGCTGCGGCAAGATCCAGCATCCGGCCGGGGTGCTGAAGCAGAGAATGCCCGTCGCGCAGGCGGTCGGGGCCGTGCTGGAGTCCGGGGCGCCGATGGTCTCCATCGCGGGCGGCGAGCCGCTGATGCACCCGCAGATCGACGAGATCGTCCGGCAGCTGGTCGGCCGCCGCAAGTACGTCTTCCTCTGCACCAACGCCCTGCTGATGCGCAAGAAGCTCGACCGGTTCACTCCTTCGCCGTATTTCACCTTCACCGTCCACATCGACGGGCTGCGCGAGCGGCACGACGCCTCGGTGGCGAAGGAGGGCACCTTCGACGAGGCGGTCGAGGCGATCAAGGAGGCCAAGCGGCGCGGCTTCAGGGTCACCACCAACTCGACCTTCTTCAACACCGACACCCCGCAGACCGTGATCGAGGTGCTCGACTACCTCAACGACGAGCTGCAGGTCGACGAGATGATGATCTCCCCGGCGTACGCCTATGAGAAGGCCCCCGACCAGGAGCACTTCCTCGGCGTCGCGCAGACCCGCGAGCTGTTCCGCAAGGCCTTCGCCGGCGGCAACCGCAGGCGCTGGCGGCTCAACCACAGCCCGCTCTTCCTCGACTTCCTCGAGGGGAAGATCGACTTCGAGTGCACCGCCTGGGGCATCCCGAACTACTCGCTGTTCGGCTGGCAGCGGCCCTGTTACCTGATGGCCGACGGCTACGTGCCCACCTACCGCGAGCTGATCGAGAAGACCGACTGGGACAAGTACGGCCGGGGCAAGGACCCCCGCTGCGACAACTGCATGGCGCACTGCGGCTACGAGCCCACCGCCGTCCTCGCCACCATGGGCTCCCTCAGGGAGTCGCTGCGCGCCGCCCGCGAGACGCTCGGATCCGGACGGGTCAACTGACCGCGGCGCCCGGCGCACCCCCGCGCCGGGCGCCCGGACAACAGGCGCGCCGACCGTGACAGCGGCACGCTGGACACCGACGGTCATCGCCCTCCATCGAGCCGCGAGGTGAAGCCATGTCACTGCTGTCCACCATCAAGGAGCCCGCCGACCTGAGACGGCTCCCGCCCGGCGACCTGCCGCTGCTGGCCGACGAGATCCGCGAGTTCCTGATCGACGCGGTCACCCGCACCGGCGGCCATCTCGGCCCCAACCTCGGTGTCGTGGAACTGACCATCGCCGTCCACCGGGTCTTCGACTCGCCGCGCGACCGCATCCTCTGGGACACCGGCCACCAGGCCTACGTGCACAAGCTGCTCACCGGCCGCCAGGACTTCTCCCGGCTGCGCGGCCGCGGCGGAGTCTCCGGCTACCCCTCGCGCGCCGAGTCCGAGCACGACCTGATCGAGAACTCGCACGCCTCCACCGCCCTCGGCTACGCCGACGGCATCGCCAAGGCCAACCAGCTGCTCGGCCGCACCGACCGCCACACCGTCGCCGTGGTCGGCGACGGCGCCCTCACCGGCGGCATGGCCTGGGAGGCGCTCAACAACATCGCCGAGGCTGGCGACCGCCCGCTGGTCATCGTGGTCAACGACAACGAGCGCTCCTACGCCCGCACCATCGGCGGCCTCGCCCACCACCTCGCCACCCTGCGCACCACCCGCGGCTACGAGCGCTTCCTCGCCTGGGGCAAGGAGGCCCTCCAGCGCACCCCGATCGTGGGCCAGCCGATCTTCGGCGCGCTGCACGGCGCCAAGAAGGGCTTCAAGGACGCCTTCGCCCCCCAGGGCATGTTCGAGGACCTCGGCCTCAAGTACATCGGGCCGATCGACGGCCACGACATCGCCGCGGTCGAGCAGGCGCTGCGCCGCGCCCGGCACTTCGGCGGCCCGGTGATCGTCCACTGCATCACCCAGAAGGGGCGCGGCTACCGCCCAGCCGAGCAGGACGAGGCCGACCGCTTCCACGCGGTGGGTGCCATGGACCCGTACACCTGCCTGCCCGTCTCGCCGTCCGCCGGACAGTCCTGGACGTCCGTCTTCGGGGCCGAGATGGTCGAGCTCGGGCGCGACCGGCCCGACGTCGTCGCGATCACCGCCGCGATGCTCCAGCCGGTCGGGCTGGGCGGTTTCGCCGAGGCCCACCCCGACCGGACCTTCGACGTCGGCATCGCCGAGCAGCACGCGGTCGCCAGCGCCGCGGGCCTGGCCACCGGCGGGCTCCACCCGGTCGTCGCGGTCTACGCGACCTTTCTCAACCGGGCCTTCGACCAGGTGCTGATGGACGTCGCCCTGCACAGGCTGGGCGTCACCTTCGTGCTCGACCGGGCCGGCGTCACCGGCAACGACGGCGCCTCCCACAACGGCATGTGGGACCTGTCCGTCCTGCAGGTCGTCCCCGGCCTGCGGCTCGCCGCCCCGCGCGACGCCGAGCAGCTGCGCACCCAGCTCCGCGAGGCCGTCGAGGTGTCCGACGCCCCGACCGTGCTGCGCTTCCCCAAGGGCAACCTGGGCCCGGCCGTCCCGGCGATCGCCCGGGTCGGCGGCGTGGACGTGCTGGCCCGCACCGGGCCCGCCCCCGAGATCCTGCTGGTCGCGGTCGGCGCGATGGCCCCCGCCTGCCTGGACGCCGCCGCCCTGCTGGCCGCCGAGGGCTTCACCGCCACCGTGGTCGACCCGCGCTGGGTGCGGCCCGTCGACCCGGCTCTGGTCAAGCTGGCCGCCGCGCACCGGCTGGTGGTCACCGTCGAGGACAACGGCCGCACCGGTGGCGTCGGTTCGGCGGTCGCCCAGGCGATGCGCGACGCCGGGGTGGACACCCCGCTGCGCGACCTCGGCATCCCGCAGGAGTTCCTGGCGCACGCCGGGCGCGGTGAGATCCTGGAGGAGATCGGACTCACCGGCACCGGCGTCGCCGCCCAGACCGCCGTCTTCGCCAAGCAGTTGCTGACGATCCGAGGAGCGAATCCGCACAATGCCGGCTGACCGCCCCGCCCCGGGCCTCGACCTCGCCGCCCTGATCGCCGACCGCGGCGCCGAGCGGTACGACCTCCAGGCCCGGTACCTCAACCCGCAGCTGCCGAGGATGCTGCACACCATCGGCTTCGACAAGTACTACGAGCGCGCCGAGGGCCCGTACTTCTACGACGCCGAGGGCAACGAGTACCTGGACATGCTCGCCGGGTTCGGCATCTTCGCGCTCGGCCGGCACCACCCGGTCGTCCGGGCCGCGATCCAGCAGGTGATGGACCTCGACCTGCCCGACCTCACCCGCTTCGACTGCTCACCGCTGCCCGGTCTGCTGGCCGAGCAACTGGTGGCGCGCGCCCCCGGGATGGACCGGGTGTTCTTCGGCAACAGCGGCACCGAGGCGGTGGAGACCGCGCTGAAGTTCGCCCGCTGCGCCACCGGCCGGCGCCGGATCCTCTACTGCGACCACGCCTTCCACGGGCTGACCGCCGGCTCGCTCTCGGTCAACGGCGAGGGCGGCTTCCGCAAGGGCTTCGACCCGCTGCTGCCGGACACCGCCATCCCGCTCGGCGACCTCGCGGCGCTGGAGAGGGAGTTGAAGAAGGGCGATGTGGCGGCCCTGATCGTGGAGCCGATCCAGGGCAAGGGCGTGCACAGCGCCCCGCCCGGCTGGCTGGCCGCCGCGCAGGACACCCTGCACGCCCACCGGGCACTGCTGATCTGCGACGAGGTGCAGACCGGGATCGGCCGGACGGGCGACTTCTTCGCCTACCAGCACGAGGAGGGCGTCACGCCGGACCTCGTCTGCGCCGCCAAGGCGCTGTCCGGCGGCTACGTCCCGATCGGCGCCACCCTGGGCAAGAGCTGGATCTTCGAGAAGGTGTACTCCTCGATGGACCGGGTGCTGGTGCACTCGGCGAGCTTCGGCTCCAACGCCCAGGCCATGGCGGCCGGACTCGCCACCCTCCACGTGATGCGCGAGGAGAAGGTGGTGGAGAACGCCCGCGCGGTCGGCGACCTCTTCCGCTCCCGGCTGGCCGAACTGGTGCCCAGGTACGAGATGCTGGCCGACGTCCGGGGCCGCGGGCTGATGATCGGCATCGAGTTCGGCCGGCCGAAGTCACTGAAGCTGCGTACCGGCTGGACGGCGCTGCAGGCCGCCCGCAAGGGGCTGTTCGCCCAGATGGTGGTCGTCCCGCTGCTGCAGCGGCACAGGATCCTGACCCAGGTCTCCGGGGACCACCTGGAGGTCATCAAGCTGATCCCGCCGCTGATCATCACCGAGAAGGAGGTCGACCGCTTCATCGACGCCTTCACCGAGGTGATGGACGATGCGCACCGCGGCAGCGGGCTGATGTGGGACTTCGGCCGCACCCTGGTCAAGCAGGCGGTCGGCAGCCGCTGAGGGCGGTGCGGCGGGGGAGGGCGTACCGTCCGCCCCCCCCGCCACGCGGTCAACGCGGCGGGGGCTCGGGGGTGTAGTGGGCGCGGGGCAGCCCGGG
>NZ_JBHWBW010000276.1:0-5493 GCF_042735675.1 Kitasatospora sp. NPDC059571 | reverse complement strand
CACGTGGTCCCACCCCTGTCCACGGCGGGGGCCGGCCGCCGCGGGGGGGGGGGGGGGGGGGGTGGCGTGCCCGACCCCCCCCGCGCCCCCGCGTTCAGCGCGGCGGCTCGACGGTGGTGAAGTCGCCGCCGAGCAGCCGGGCGTCCACCCCGTCCGGGGCCAGCTCGCCGTGCTCGGCGATCACCTCCGCGGCGAACTCCTCGGCGTCGTCCTGCGGTTCGTAGCCGAGTGCGCGGGCCGGGGCGAGGTCCCACCACGCGCGGGTGTTGGCGCTGATCCCGTTGACGACGGTGTGGCCCGTCACCGGCGCGGTGAGCGCCGCGTGCACCAGGCGGGCGCAGTCGGCCGGGCTGAGCCAGGTGGAGAGCATCCGGGTGGTGCGGGGCCGCGGCTCGCAGGAGCCGATCCGGATGGACACCGTCGTGACGCCGTACTTGTCGGCGTAGAGCTGGGCCAGGCCCTCGCCGAAGACCTTCGACAGGCCGTAGTAGGTGTCGGGCCGGGGCAGTATGTCCGTCCCGATCAGGCCCGCGCCGCCGAGGCCCCTGCCCTCCAGCGGGGTGAACCCGACGGCGTGGTTGGAGCTGGCGAACACGACCCGCCGGACGCCCTCCTCCCGGACAGCCTCGTAGAGGTGGTACGTGCCCTCGACGTTGGCGCCGAGGATGTTCGCGAAACTGTCCTCCAGGGCGATGCCGCCCAGGTGGACGACCGCGTCCACACCGCGGACGGCCTCCCGGACGGCCCCGGCGTCGCGCAGGTCGAAGGCGAGGGCGTCCGGTTCGTTCGGGACGGGGACGAGGTCGGCGAGGCGCAGCCGGTGGCCGAAGGCCGGCAGCAGATGGCGCAGCATGCCGCCGACGCCGCCGGCGGCGCCGGTGATCAGAATGGTCTGTGGCATCGTCAGTCCGTGGTGGTCGTGTGGCGCCTGACGGGGCGGCGGCGGGATCGGCGCGGCCGCCGGGGTCGGGGCGCTCGGGGAGGCGGACCCTGCCCATGCTCGTCCATCGCGCGGGCGATCGGGTGCAGGTGGGGCGGCACGGCGCCGAAGTCGGTGCGCGGGCGGAGCAGGCCGGGCTCGGGCGGCGGCCCCCGGTTGCACTGCCGGAGGCGCGCCGCCCGGCGGCGACTACCGGGAGCCGGGGCAGAGGCCGGCCTGCACGGCGGCGAGGATCTTCTCCGACTTCTCCGGGCCGAAGCCCTGCGGGTGGTCGGGCGAGGTGAAGGTCTCCTGGGTCAGCCGGAGCAGCCGGTCGTGGTCCTTGGGGTAGTTGTAGACCGCCTGGCACTGGGTGCGGGCGGAGGCGACGGCCTTGGCCGGGTCCTTGGCGATCGCCGGGTCGATCGCGTTCAGAGCGGCGACCAGCTTGGCGGTGGCCGCGGCGTCCGGCAGCGGCGGCAGGCCGGCGTTGCTCGGCGGCGCGGGCTTCGGGCCGGTCGGCGAGGCGTCGGTCGGAGCGGCGCCGCCCGGAGCGGCACCGGAGGCTCCGGGGCTCGCGGCCGCCGCGGCTGAGGGCGCGCCCTTCGCGGAGCTGCCCACGGTGGTGGAGCAGGAGGCAAGGGCGAGGACGGCGGCCGCCGCGACGGCCGCACTGAGGGTACGTGTGCGCATCCGGACAGCCTGTCAGGTGCGCGGCGGTCCGGGGAGGGGTGTGACAGGGTCGTGACACCTCTTCGCGGGTCGCGGCCGGGACCGCCGCACCGTCCGGGCCCGCTTCCGGTCGATCACTCTCGGCGATGAGGGATCACAGCTCCGTCCGGCGGCGCTGGACCACCACGCACAGGTCCACCAGCGCGAGCACGGTCAGCAGGGCGCAGCAGACGGCGAAGACCACCAGCGTGCCGCGGCTCGGCACGTCCGTTCCGCTGCTGCGCGCCGCCCAGGCCGCAAATCCGGCGGTCAGCAGCCCGAAGACCGGCACGAACAGCACCGAGAGCAGGAAGCGCAGCCTGAGATCGGTGCGCGCGGTCGCCGGCTCCGTGCCGCTGCGCCACGTTCTGGGTGTCCTGGCCGGTCGCACCCGCGTCACCTCCCGCCCACGCCGCTCCGTCTCCCAGGGTAGGGCCGGCGGGCCGGGTCGGGCGGGTCAGCCCGGGTCGGCCGCCGTGGTCGGCGAAGCGCCCGTACGGCTGCGCGCGGGGGCGCCCTGCGGGCCGTGGTACAGCGCGGTGACCCAGCGGTTCACCCCGTCCACCAGCGGCTCGACCAGCGGCAGCGCCAGCAGCACCAGCAGGCCCGCCGTCCAGCCGGCCACCACGTCGGAGATCCAGTGGGTGCCGAGGTAGACGGTGGTGAGCCCGATGGAGGCCGCGGTCAGCGCGGCCAGGACCGTCCCGGTGCGCCGCCAGCGCACGGCGAGGTAGGCCAGCACCCCCCAGGTCACGACCGCGTTGGCGGTGTGCCCGGACGGGAAGATGGTGCCGCCGGCGAAGAGCTCGGGCGAGTCGATGACGTGCGCGTAGTGCGGGCCCAGCCGGCCGGTGATGATCTTGACGCCGCCGACCGTGATGTTCAGCAGCAGCAGCGCCGCCCCCATCACCAGCAGCGGCCGCACCGTGCGCTGCCGGTACGAGCGCCAGCCCAGCCACAGGCAGGCCAGGATCGCGGACGGGCCGCGCTGGCCGGCGACGATCCACACGTCCAGCAGCGGCCGGACCTCCGGCCAGCGCTTGTACGGCTTCAGCAGCTCCAGCGACCAGTCGAGCCGGACCAGAGAGGTGTCGGCCAGCACGCCGGCCACCACCACCGCGTACACCAGGGCGGTCACCGCGAAGAGCACCGCGTGCGCGCGCCCGAAGCCGCGCCGCGCCGGCCCCGGTGCCGGGGCGGTCGGGGCCGTGGTGTCGTCGGACGGTCGGATCGAGGCTCGCACGCACCGACCCTACCTGCCGCTGCCGACGGCCCGGCCCGCCGGGAGATGCCGAAGGGCCCCGCGCAACGGCGGGGCCCCTCGGCGCTGCACGTGCGCTGATCAGGGGAGCAGGCGCTCCACGGCGACGGCGCCGTACTTCTGGAGGTCCTGCCGCGCCTTCTCGATGAGGGCCGGAGTGGGCGTCCGGCCGGAGGCCATCACGAGGTCCTCGGGGTCGACGGGGTGCTCGGCCCCGGTGTGCAGCAGGTGGTCCGGGGTGGGCATGCGGCTGTCGGTGGACTCGGACATGGGGGCCTCCGGTTGTTTGGAGCACCGGCCGGATCGCAGTGACCGGCCGGTTCCGGATCCGCCGCCCGGCACGGACGACGGAGGTCTGCTACCGAGTGTGTACCTTCCGGGGCCCTGATCGCACGGGGAACACTCAGTCGAGCGGGCCGCCGGCCACGTAGATGACCTGACCGGACACGAATCCGGCGCCCTCGCTGGCCAGGAACGAGATGGTGTGGGCGATGTCCTCCGGCGTGCCGACCCGGTTCACCGGGATCTGCGTGGCGGCGGCCTCCTTGAACGCCTCGAACTCCATACCGACCCGGGCCGCGGTCGCCGCGGTCATGTCGGTGGCGATGAAGCCGGGCGCGACGGCGTTGGCGGTGATGCCGAACTTGCCGAGCTCGATCGCCAGGGTCTTGGTGAAGCCCTGCAGGCCGGCCTTGGCGGCGGAGTAGTTGGCCTGGCCGCGGTTGCCCTGCGCGGAGGAGGAGGAGAGGTTCACGATCCGGCCGAAGCCGGCGGCCACCATGTGCTTCTGGACGGCGCGGCTCATCAGGAACGCGCCCTTCAGGTGCACGTTCATGACGGTGTCCCAGTCGGACTCCGACATCTTGAAGAGCAGGTTGTCGCGGAGCACGCCCGCGTTGTTGACCAGCACGACCGGGGTGCCCAGCTCGGTGGCGATGCGGTCGACCGCGGCCTGCACCTGCTCGGCGTCGGAGACGTCGGCCCCCACCGCCAGGGCCCGGCCGCCCGCGGCGACGATCGCGTCCACGGTCTGCTTGCCCGCGGACTCCTCCAGGTCGACGACGGCGACGGCGTAGCCGTCGGCCGCGAGGCGGAGCGCGGTCGCGGCGCCGATGCCGCGGGCCGCACCGGTGACGACGGCGACCCGGGGGGAGGTGGACTGCTCGGTCATGCTCGTACTCGTCTCTCTCGGGGTGGACGGGCAGGCCGACACGCGGTGGCCGACCCGTGTCCCACCGACACGTGCCGGGCCGGTGGCGGTCCGGTGAAAGCCGGCGGAAAGGTGGTGTACAACGCGCTGCGCGCACACCCTACCGACGAGTAGTCTCCCGGGCCAGGGTGCAGAGCCGCAGGTGACGGAGGGTAAGGGCATCGCGGGGGCCGGACGGGTGAAACCGATCCTGTCGTGGGCCCGACAGATGGCGGAAATATGCCAACTTTGCCGAACATGCGACTACTATCAGCCCCTGCCTGCCGGGCCGCCGCGACCGTTTGTATAGTGTGCGCCAGCAGCCACCGGCTGCACGGCTGACGCGCCCTCCCATGCAGCAGGACGCTTACTCGCCGTTACTGCCCCGCTCGGGTGTCCCACACACACCGAGCGTGACACCGGGACGGATTTCATGGTGCTGGGGGAGATCCCGACAACCCGCGTGGCCGGTCGACTGCAGCAGTCGCCCGGTCACCTCATCCGCGTGGCCCAGCAGGTGCACACCCGCTTGTGGTCCGAGCACGTCGGCGCCGATCTGACGGCGCCGCAATTCGCAGTCCTGCTCACCCTCGCCCTCGAGCCCGGTGCGGATCAGCGCACCGTCGGCGAGCGGGCGTCGCTGGACAAGGCGACGATGGCCGAGATGGTGGCCCGACTGGTCCGGCGCGGCCTCGTGCTGCGCCGGCGCGATCCGGCCGACGGCCGGCGCAAGCTGCTGGCCCTGTCGCAGAACGGCGCACAGGCCGTCCGCGAGGCCACCGGCGGAGTGGTCCGTGTGCAGCGGACGCTCTTCGAACCGCTGAGCCCCGACGAACAGATCGAAATCGTCCGGGTCATGGCCAAGATAGCCCGGCTCGAACCGGCCGCGGTCGCCGCACTGACCGACGCCCGGCCGTTGCTGGACGCCCAGCGGGCCATCGGCTACCTGATCAGGGTGGCACAGCAGGTCCACACCAAGCTGTGGTCCGACAAGGTCGGCGCCGATCTCACGGCACCCCAGTACGCGGTACTGGAGGCCCTGGAGGCGGAGCCGGGCGCGGACCAGCGCACGGTCGGCGAGCTCGCCTCGCTGGACAAGGCGACGATGGCCGAGATGGTCAGCCGGCTCGTCCGGCGCGGTCTCGTCCTGCGCCGCCGCGACCCGTCGGACGGCCGCCGCAACCTGCTGTCGCTCTCGCCGGCCGGCCAGGAGCTGCTGCACCGCTCGGCCGCAGGCGTGCGCGAGGTGCAGGAACTGCTGCTCGCGCCGCTGGAGCCGGAGGACCACGAGCAGGCGCTGGCGCTGCTGGCCAAGACGGCGCGGTTGTAGCGGACCGCGTCGAACCGGCCGATGTAACGATTCGGCAGTAGCGCAAGGGCCCGGGGCCGTCACCTGTGCGGGGTGGCGGCCCC
>NZ_JBHWBW010000275.1:3376-10247 GCF_042735675.1 Kitasatospora sp. NPDC059571 | reverse complement strand
CCGCAGCGGCGGGGCCCTCCGTCGTGTTCCGGCGCCCTCAGCCCGGCAGCGGACCGGTGGCGGCGGGCCGTGCCGAGTCGCCCGACCACTCGCTCCAGGAGCCCGGGTAGAGCGCCGCCGTCAGCCCGGCGCTCTCCATCGCGAGCAGCTCGTGGGCCGCGGTCACCCCGGAGCCGCAGTAGACGCCGACCGGCCCGCGGCCGGCGCCGAGCGCCGCGAAGCGCTCCGCCAGCTCGGCCGGGGAGCGGAACCGGCCGTCCGGGCCGAGGTTGTCCGTGGTCGGCGCCGAGACCGCGCCCGGGATGTGGCCGGCCCGCGGATCGACCGGCTCCACCTCGCCCCGGTAGCGCTCACCGGCCCGGGCGTCCAGCAGCAGACCCGTCCGGGCGAGCCCGGCGGCCTGCGCCGCGTCCAGGGTCGGCAGCTGCCCGGGCCTCGGCTCGAAGTCGCCGCCGCCCTCGGCCGGCTGCTCGGTGGAGACCGGCCGGCCGGCCGCGCGCCAGGCGGCGAGGCCGCCGTCGAGCACCCGGACATGGGCGTGGCCCGCCCAGCGCAGCAGCCACCAGGCGCGGGCCGCCGAGGTGGCCGGCCCCGCGTCGTAGACCACCACCTCGTCCCCGCCGGTGACGCCGGCCCGGCGCATCGCCGCGCCGAACACCGCGGGATCGGGCAGCGGGTGCCGGCCGGCCGGGCCGGGCGGCGCGGCCAGCTCGCGGTCCAGGTCGACGTAGCGGGCGCCGGGCAGGTGCCCGGCCGCGTACTCCTGCGCACCGGGCGGGCCGCCCAGCTGCCAGCGGACGTCCAGCAGCACGGGCGGGCGGTCGGAGCCGAGCGCGGCGGCGAGCTCGTCGACGGTGATCAGCGGGGAGGTTCCCGTGGATGTCATACCCGCCATTGTGGCCGAGCCGCGCCCCGGCCGGACGCGCCGCCGGGGACTGACCGCGCGTCAGCGGGCGGACCCGGTCAGCCCTCGAACGGCAGGACGTCCGGGGACAGCACCGAGGCCCGGGCCGTCGCGGCGGTGAGCCGGCGCCGGTGGTGGCGGCGGCAGAGCACCTCGTAGCCGATCTGGTCCTCGGCGACCGCGACGTCGCCGACCACCACCTGGGCGCCCTCGACGACCATCACCCCGCCCACCGTCCGGGCGTTGTGGGTGGCCCGGGCACCGCACCAGCACAGCGCCTCGACCTGGAGCACCTCCACCCGGTCGGCCAGCTCGATGAGCCGCTGCGAACCGGGGAACAGCCGGGTGCGGAAGTCCGTGGTGATCCCGAAGGTGTACACGTCGATGCCCAGCTCGTCGACCACCCGCGCCAGCTGGTCGATCTGCTCGGCGGAGAAGAACTGGGCCTCGTCGCAGATCAGGTAGTCGGCCTTGCCGCCCCCCGACAGCAGGTGGACGACGTACGCCTGGAAGTCGAAGTCGTCGGTCACCTCGACGGCGTCGGCGCGCAGGCCCAGCCGGCTGGAGAGGGTGGCCGCACCCGCCCGGTCGTGCCGGGTGAAGATGATCCCCTGCCGGCCGCGGGCCGCGTGGTTGTGGTCCATCTGGAGGGCCAGCGTCGACTTGCCGCAGTCCATCGTGCCCGAGAAGAACACCAGTTCAGCCATGGGTGGGACGGGGGCCTTTCGATCGGGGGCGAGCGGGGTGGGAGAGGTCAGGTGCGGACGTCGAGCAGCGGCACCAGCTGCTCGACCGGGGTCATCGAGCCGTGCAGGCCGACCATCGAGGACTCGCCCGGCTCGGCACGGGAGGCGATCACCGCGATGTCGTCCCGGGCCGCGGCGACCACGTCGCCGATCCGCGCCCGGACCCGGTCGTCCACCACCGGGCCGAACCACCCGGCCGCTATCGCCTGGTCGCGGGTGGCCACCCACATCCGGTCGCCGAGCACCTCGCTCCACACCGTGTGGACGTCGGCGGCGGCCCCCGGCACGGCGTACACGTGCCGGGCCCGGCCCTCGCCGCCGAGCAGGGCGACACCCGCGGACAGCTCCCAGTCCTCGTCGAAGTCGATCCGGTCCTCGGGCGCGATGTCGATCATGCCGTGGTCGGCCGTCACGTACAGCGCCGAACGCGGCGGCAGCTGCTCCGCGAGGCGCTTCGCGAGCCGGTCGACCGTGTTCAGCGTCATCCGCCACTCGTCCGAGTCGACCCCGAACCGGTGCCCGGCACCGTCGAGTTCGCTCACGTACGTGTAGACCAGGGCCCGGTCGTGCTCCGCCAGCCAGCGGGCCGCGAGGTCCATCCGCTCCTCACCGGTCGTCCGGCCGAGGAAGGAGCCGCCGGAGAGCGCCACCTGGGTCAGCGGGGTCTGCGCGAACAGCGGCGAGGAGACCTGCGCGGTCGCCACACCCGCCGCGGCCGCCCGCTCGAAGACCGTCGGGTGCGGCTGCCACTCGCGCGGCGGCACCGGCGGCTGCCAGCGCAGCTGGTTCATCAGCTGGTTGCGGCCGGGGATCCGCACGGTGTACCCGGCCAGGCCGTGCACGCCCGGGGTGAGGCCGGTGCCGACCGAGGCGAGCGAGGTCGCCGTGGTGGACGGGAACCCGGCCGTGATCGGGCTCGCGCCGGCCGTCAGCGAGGTCAGGAACGGCGCGTACTCGGGATGGCGGCGGATCAGCTCCCAGCCCATGCCGTCCACCAGGAAGACGCAGACCCGGTCGGCCGGCTCCAGCGGCAGACCGCCGCCGGCGAACCCGGGCACGCCGAGGCCGGCCGCCACGGCCGGCAGCAGATCGGCGAGCGAACCGCTGCCGTACGCGGGGACGGGGGCTTCGGACGGGTCGAGGATCTCGAAGGAGTCGTAACCGAGCATGCGGGGCGGCGGCCTCAGGCCCGGCCGGTGACGGTGGCCTCGGACAGCGCCCGGGCGAACACCAGCGCCTGGGCGACCGTCTCCGGACCGTCGCCGGCCTCGCTGACGCGCAGCGACAGGTCGTCGGCGGTCGCCGAACCGGTGTAGCCGTGGTCGGCGTCGCAGTTCGGGTCCGAGCAGCCGGCCGGCTCCAGGTCGAGGCGCTGCACCGCGCCCCAGCCGATGGTGAGCACGACCTCGCGCGGCAGCGTCCCCGGGGTGTAGGTCTCCGGGTTCGCCACCATGCGGCTGACCACCACCGAGTTGATCCGGTCCAGCCGGACGCTCTCGGTCGAGGTCGTCGCGTAGGGGACGGGCGTCGCGGCGTCGCCGTTCTGTTCGTCGGTGTGGCTGACCACGAACCGGGACGGGGTCAGCACCAGCACGGTCACGTGCCGGCGGACCTCGTTGGCGTCGAAGGTGGTCTCCTGGTGCACCAGGTACGACGTGATCGGCTCGGGGCCCACCGCGGACTCCACGGCCTCGGACACCAGGGCCGGGTAGTAGCCGCTGCGCTCGATCGCGGACCGCAGGTCCTGTGTCGTGGTGGTACCGGTCTTCGCCATGTCTCCATCCTGGCATGTCCCGCCGACGAAGCGGGCGGCGCTGCGCCGAGCTTCCCGGGGCCCGTCTCGCGGGGGCTGATCGCGCCGCGCGCGGGGGGCGCAGCCAAGCAAGGTTACAGGCTGCTCATGACCCTCGGCCCCAGATCGGTGCGCACCGGGAGCGGGGCGATCCGCACCTGCGCCCCGAGGACCGCAAGCCCGTGCGGGGCCACGACCACGGGTTCGAGATCGACCGCGGCGACCTCCGGCAGGTCGTCGACGAGCCGGGAGACCCGCAGCAGCAGCTCCTCCAGGGCGCCGGTGTCCACCGGGTCCGCCCCCCGCCAGCCGAACAGCAGCGGGGCGGCCCGGACCTCCCGGATCAGCGCCGCGGCGTCCTGGTCGGTCGCCGGCACCAGCCGGTGCGCCAGATCGCCGAGCAGCTCGGCCGGGGCGCCGGCCAGCCCGAAGCTGAGGATGGTGCCGGCCGCCGGGTCGACCGTGGCGCCGATCACGGTGTCCACCCCGCGCGGGGCGAGCTGCTGGACCACCAGCCGGGCCTGCGCCGCACCGCCGAGCAGCGCGTCCAGCTCCCGGTGCGCGCGGCGCAGCCCCTCCTCGCCGGTCAGGTCGAGGCGGACGCTGCCCAGGTCGGGACGGTGGCGCAGGTGCTCCGCGGTGGCCTTGAGGGCCACCGGGTAGCCGAGCTCGGCGGCGGCCCGCACCGCGCTCTCCTCGTCCGGCGCCGGCAGCGTCGGCCGGACGCGGATGCCGTAGCAGCCGAGCAGGGTGGCCGCCTCTCCGTCCGGCAGGGTGACCCGGGCGCCGCCGGGCTGGGTCCGCGCGGCCACCGCCTGACGGGTGTTCAGCGCGGCCTCGACCAGCGAGCGGGCCCGGCCCTCCTCGATCCCGTCGAACTCCGGGACCCGGGCGGTCCGCTCGGCCTCGGCGCTCTCCCGGCGCCAGTCCGCGTACCGGACGGCGTCCGCCAGCGCGTGCACGGCGCGCTCCGGCGCGGGATAGGCCGGGATCCGCCCGGCGCGCAGCCGGTGGGCGAGACCGCCCAGCGCGAGATGCGTGAGCAGCAGCGGCTTGCCCAGCTCGCGGGCGCGCTCGCCCGCGTCCAGCAGCGCCGCGGCGATCTCCGGATCGTCCTCCCGCAGGTCCACGCCGTCCCCGCCGGCCGGGCCGCCCTCCGGCGCCCCCTGCACCCCGATCGACGGGATGGCCACGGCGATCACGGCGTCCACCGCCGGGTCGGCCAGCGCGACACCGAGCGCGATCCGGAAGTTCTCCCCGGTCGCCGCGGTGGTCAGGTCGACCGGGGTGCGCGGGCGCAGCCCGCTGGAGAGGCAGGCGTCGTGCGTCAGCAGGCCCAGCGAGTCGGAGTTGCCCACCACCGCGACCCGGTCGCCGGCCGGCAGCGGCTGGCGGGCGAGCAGTTCACCGGTGTCGAACAGCTCGGTGATGGTCTCCACCCGCACCACGCCGGCCTGCCGGAACAGCGCGTCCACCGTGGCGTCCCGGAGCCGGCCCGCGGCCGGCTGGACGGCGTGGCCCGGCGGCAGGCTGCCCGTGTGCCGGGCTCCCTTGACCACCACCACCGGCTTGGCCGCGGCCAGCCGGCGCGCGATCCGGGTGAACTTGCGCGGGTTGCCGAACGACTCCATGTACATCAGTACGACCTCGGTGGCCCCGTCCTCCTCCCAGTACTGGAGCAGGTCGTTGCCGGATACGTCGGCCCGGTTGCCGACCGAGGCGAACGAGGAGACGCCCAGGCCCCGGCGGTGCGCCGCCTCCAGCAGTGCCACCCCGATCGCACCGGACTGGCAGAACACGCCGAACGGGCCGCGCTCGGGCAGCCCCGGGGCGAGCGAGGCGTTCAGCGGCCGCTGCGGGTCGGTGGAGACCAGGCCGAAGGCGTTCGGGCCGACCACCCGCATCCCGGCCGCCCGGGCCTGCCGGACGAGCGCGCGCTGGCGGTCCCGGCCGTCCGGGCCGGTCTCCGCGTACCCGGCGGTGACCACGACCAGGCCCTGCACCCCGTGCGCGCCGCAGTCGGCGACCGCCGCCGGCACGGCGGGCTCCGGGACGGCGATCACCGCGAGGTCGACCGGCCCGGGGATGTCCAGCAGCGATCGGTGGGTGGCGACCCCGTCCAGCACGGTGCCCACCGGGGCGGTGCGGTTCACCGCGTACACCGGGCCCGGGAAGCCGGCCAGGCTGCGCAGCAGGCCCCGCCCGACCGACTGCGGGTTGCGCGAGACGCCGACCACCGCGACCGAGCGCGGGGTCAGCAGCCGCTGGACCGACCGGGCCTCGGCGCGGTGCTCGCGGGCCCGCATCACCGCGAGCGAGGCGGCGGTGGGCTCCAGGTCGAACTCCAGGTGGACGACGCCGTCGGCGAAGCTGCGCCGCTGGGTGTAGCCCGCGTCGGTGAAGACCTTCACCATCTTGCGGTTCTCCGGGAGCACCTCGGCGGTGAAGCGCCGGATGCCGCGCTCCTGGGCGACCGCCGCGATGTGCTCCAGCAGCGCGGAGGCGACCCCGCGGCCCTGGTGGGCGTCCTGGACCAGGAAGGCCACCTCGGCGTCGGTGCCGGTCTCCGAGGGCCGGCCGTGCTCGTCGATCCGGTCGTAGCGGACGGTGGCGATGAAGCGGTCCCGGACCACCACCGCGAGCCCCACCCGGTTCACGTAGTCGTGGTGGGTGAAGTGCCGGACGTCGCGGTCGGACAGCCGGGGGTAGGGGGCGAAGAAGCGGAAGTACTTGGACTGGTCGGAGACCTGCTCGTAGAACTCGACCAGCCGCTCGGCGTCGCCGGCGGTGATCGGCCGGATCCGGGCCGCGCCGCCGTCGCGGAGCAGGACGTCGGCCTCCCAGTGCTGCGGGTAGCCGGGGTCGGCGTCGGCCGCGCCGGCCTCGGCCGGGCGGCCCGGGCCGTCCGGCGGCCCGCCGCCGTCGGGTCGTCCGCCCTCGTCGGGGCCTCGGTCGCCGTGGGTGCGGGGTGCCGTCCCGGAGTCGTCCACAGGCGTCAGATTATCCGTCCGCCGGGCCGTGCGCGGATCGGTGCCGCCCGTGCGACACTGGTCTAGACAACACGGCTCCACCCCCAGCACCACCGAAAGGCACGACCCATGGCAGAGCGCAGCGTCACCGTCGGCTGGCCCGAAGGCCTGCACGCCCGACCGGCCTCGATCTTCGTCCGCGCCGTGACCGCCGCCGGCGTGCCGGTCACCATCGCCAAGCAGGGCGGCACCCCGGTGAACGCCGGCTCGATGCTGGGCCTGCTCGCCCTCGGCGCGCAGGGCGGCGAGACCGTCGTCCTGGCCTCCGAGGCGGACGGCGCCGACGACGCCCTCGACCGCCTCGCCAAGCTCGTCCAGGAGGGCCTCGACGAGCTGCCGGCCGCCTGAGCCCGCTGCGCGCGGACCGTCGAAGGGGGGGGGCGCCCCCCCCCGGGCCCCC
>NZ_JBHWBW010000275.1:0-3366 GCF_042735675.1 Kitasatospora sp. NPDC059571 | reverse complement strand
GACCAGGAGGCCCACGCCCCGCTGCGGGCCCCGTGTCCCCGCGGGGCGGGCACGGTCCACGGGGTGCCCCGCCCACCGGGGCCCACCCCTTCGGCATGATCGGGACCATGACCGCCCGCACCGCCCGTGAACTGGCCGCCCCCGCCGACCTGCGCGCCGCGGCCGACGACGACCCGCTGCTGCTCTGGGCCGCCCGCGGCCTCACCCGCGGCGCCCGCGCCTGGCACCTCGGCGACGCCGCCGCGGTCGCCTCCCCCGCGCTCTCCGGCCGCGACCGGATCGCCGTCCGCGGACCGCTCGACGACGCCCTCCCCCTGCTCCGCCAGGTCCTCGACGCCACCGGTCCGGCCTTCCGCCCGCTCGGCGAACGCGCCCTGGTCACCGCCCTCGCCCGGCGGCTGCCGGACCTCGCGCACGCCGGCGATTTCGGGCTGATGACGACCACCGGCCCCGCCCTCCCCCCGGCGCCGCCCGGCCTGCCCGCCGCGCACTGGCTCGCCCCGGCCGAGCTCCCCGAGGCCGCCGCCCTCCTCGACCGGCACTTCGCCACCTCGTACGCCCACCCGCAGCGGCCCGGCGCCGACGCCTGGGCCGGCGTCCGCGACCCGCACGGGCGGCTCACCGCGATCGCCGCCGACGCCTGGAGCTCCCCCGAGGTCGGCCTGCTCGCCGGTGTCGCCACCGACCCCGCCCGCGGGCGCGGCAACGGGCACGCCGAGGCCGCCTGCCGGCTCGTCCTCGACCGCCACCTCACCCGGCGCGGCCGCGCCGCCCTGCTCGTCGACGACGCGAACACCGCGGCGATCCGCCTCTACACCCGGCTCGGCCTGCGCCTGCACCCGCTCGCCGCCGCCCACCGGACGGCCCCGGACGGCCGGGTCTAGAAGATCGACCAGCCGGTCGCCGTGGTCAGCGCGTCCAGTGCGGCCACGCCCAGCACGGAGTTCCCCGCCGCGTCCAGGCCCGGGCCCCACACACAGACCGCGCCGCGGCCCGGCAGCACGGCCAGCACCCCGCCGCCGACACCGCTCTTGCCCGGCAGCCCCACCCGGTAGGCGAACTCGCCCGCCGCGTCGTAGGTGCCGCAGGTGAGCAGCACCGCATTGATCCGCTTCGCCTCGCTGCGCGACAGCAGCCGCGTCCCGTCCACCCGCACCCCGTGCCGGGCCAGGAACAGCCCGGCCAGCGCCAGGTCGCGGCAGCTGGCCGCGATCGCGCAGTGCGCGTAGTAGTGCGCCAGCACGCTGTCCACCGGGTTGCGGAGGTTGCCGTAGCTGGCCATGAAGTGCGCCATCGCCGCGTTCCGGTGCCCGTGCCGGGCCTCCGAGGCCGCCACCGCGTCGTCCGCGGCGACCTCCGGATTGCCGGACTCGGCGCGCAGGAAGTCCCGGACCGCGCCCACCGCGTCCCCGGTCAGCTCCAAAAGCCGGTCGGTGACCACCAGCGCACCGGCGTTGATGAACGGGTTCCGCGGGATCCCCTGCTCGGACTCCAGCTGCACCAGCGAGTTGAACGGATTGCCGGACGGCTCCCGCCCCACCCCGCCCCACAGCCCCTCGCCGCCCTCGGCGAGCGCGAGCGCCAGCGTGAACAGCTTCGACACCGACTGGATCGAGAACGGCCGCTCCCAGTCCCCGGCGCCGTACACCCCGCCGTCGACCGTGGCGATCGCCATCCCGAACGCCGCCGGATCGGCGGCGGCCAGTGCCGGGATGTAGTCCGCCACCCGTCCCCGGTCCGGCACCCCCCGGGCCGTGTCCATCGCGTCCTCGAGCAGCTGCTGGTAATCCACCACGTCGTCCACGCGGCCATTGTGTCCCGTGGGCCCGCGCCGCGGACGGCCGGGACGACACCGCGCGGGCATCGCGCCGGGAGCACGCGCCGGCCGGGGCCCGCGGCGTGCGGACCCCGGCCGGGGTGATGGTGGGTCAGCCCTTCACGCAGACGACCTGCTTGAGGTGGGCGACCACCTCGACGAGGTCCTTCTGCTGGTCCATCACCTTCTCGATGGACTTGTACGCGCCGGGGATCTCGTCGACCACGCCCGAGTCCTTGCGGCACTCCACGCCCTTGGTCTGCTCGACCAGGTCGCGCGTGGTGAACCGCTTCTTCGCGGCCGTGCGGCTCATCTTGCGGCCGGCGCCGTGCGAGGCCGAGTTGAACGCGGCGTCGTTGCCCAGACCGCGGACGATGTACGAGCCGGTGCCCATCGAACCCGGGATGATCCCGTAGTCGCCGGAGCCGGCCCGGATCGCGCCCTTGCGGGTCACCAGCAGGTCGACGCCGTCGTACCGCTCCTCCGCCACGTAGTTGTGGTGGCAGCTGATCATCTCGTCGAAGGCCACCTTCGCCTTCGGGAACTCGCGCCGGACGACGTCCTGGAACAGCGCCATCATGACCGCGCGGTTGCGCTTGGCGTAGTCCTGCGCCCAGAAGAGGTCCTGGCGGTAGGCGTTCATCTGCGGGGTGTCCGCGATGAACACCGCGAGGTCGCGGTCGATCAGCCCCTGGTTGTGCGGCAGCGAACGGGCCACGCCCATGTGGTGCTCGGCGAGCTCCTTGCCGATGTTGCGCGAGCCGGAGTGCAGCATCAGCCACACCGAACCGGTCATATCGACACATACTTCGATGAAATGATTCCCACCGCCGAGCGTTCCCATCTGCTGCGCCGCCCGCTCGCGCTTCCAGAGGACCTCCGGCGCGATGCCGTCGAACCCGTCCCAGAAGCGGTCCCAGCCGCCGGCGGTCAGACCGTGGACCTTCTTCGGGTCGACCGGGTCGGTGTGCAGGCCGCGGCCGACCGGGATGGCCTGCTCGATCTTGGACCGCAGCCGGGACAGGTCGTCCGGCAGGTCCTTCGCGGTGAGCGAGGTCTTGACGGCGGTCATCCCGCAGCCGATGTCCACGCCCACCGCGGCCGGGCAGACCGCGCCGTTCATGGCGATCACGGAGCCGACGGTCGCACCCTTGCCCAGGTGCACGTCGGGCATCACGGCGAGGCCGTGCAGCCACGGCAGGGTGCTGATGTTGCGCAGCTGCTGCAGGGCCTGGCCCTCGACGGTGGCCGGGTCGGTCCACATCCGGATGGGGACCCGGACGCCGGGTACCTCGGTGTACGACATGGTGGTACGACCTCCAAAGGCCGGTTGGTTCAAGCGTAGTCAGGGATCACCGCGCGAAGAGTCCCGGCACGGTTCGGGGAAGCCTGGTGGGGTGCGCTCAGCGCACCGGGCACGGGGAGGCGGCGCGTCGTGGGGAGCTTCTGAACAGCTCGACCCGCATGGTGACCGCCTCCTCTCGACTGTGCCGGTGTGTGTTGCCGGGGGATATCTAGCCACGGGCGGGAGGCGGGCCGCAACGAAATAT
>NZ_JBHWBW010000274.1:0-10273 GCF_042735675.1 Kitasatospora sp. NPDC059571 | reverse complement strand
GGGGGGGGGGCCCCCCCCCGCGCCCGCCCGCCCCGCCCCCGCGCCCCCGCGGGCGCCGCCGGCCCCCCCGTCGTGGGCGGGGCCGTGCGGGCGCACTAGGCTCGGGCGTGTGAGCACCGAATTCCCCTTCCCCGAGCTGTCCGGCGCCGCCACGGGTGTCGGGTCGCTGCCCGGCACCGACGCCCGCGAGGCGGCCCGGACGGCGACCGGCGCGCTGGAGCAGCTGCCGCACCTGCCCGAACTGCCCGCCCGCGGGCCCGGCGCCGACATGATCGGGCGCGGCGCCGGCCTGCTGGTCGAGCTGTTCGCGCAGACCGAGCCGAGCGGCTGGCGCTTCACCGACCGGCCCGGCCGGGACACCCGGCGCGCGCACTCCTGGCTCGGCGAGGACCTCGACGCCCTGGAGGAGTTCACCCAGGGCTACCGGGGCGCGCTCAAGGTGCAGGCGGTCGGCCCGTGGACGCTGGCCGCCTCGATCGAGCTCAAGCACGGCGAGAAGGCGCTCGCCGACCCCGGCGCCTGCCGCGACATCGCCGGCTCGCTCACCGAGGGCCTGCGCCGCCACCTCGCGGACGTGCGCAGGCGCGTCCCGGGCGCCGAGGTGGTGCTCCAGCTCGACGAGCCCTCGCTGCCCGCGGTGCTGGCCGGCGAGGTGCGTACGGCCAGCGGCTTCCAGCGGCTGCGCGCCGTCGACCGGCAGGTCGCCGAGGAGGAACTGCGGTCCGTGATCCGCGCCCTGGACGCACCCGTCGTGGTGCACAGCTGCGCCCCGGGCGTACCGCTGCCGCTGCTGCGCCGGGCCGGGGTGGCCGGCGTCTCGCTGGACTTCGCACTGCTGACGGAGCGTGAGGACGAGGACCTCGGCGAGGCGGTGGAGGCGGGCACCGTGATCCTCGCCGGTGTCGTGCCCGCCACCGACCGGGTGCTGTCGGACCCGGCCGGTAGTGTCCAGGGTGTCAGGACGTTGTGGAAGAGGCTCGGGTTCGGTCCGGAGCTGCTGGGCCGCCGGGTGCTGGTGACACCGGCCTGCGGGCTGGCGGGGGCGTCCCCCGCGTACGCGCGCCGGGCCCTGTCACAGAGCGTCAGGGCGGCGCAGAGCCTGGTGGACAACCCGGAGTGAGACGGTAGGAGGCGCACGGTGGCGGCGGTCGAGGGCTGGGAGGACGTTCCCGCGGAGGTCCGCAGGCGGCACGCCGAGCTGGCGGCCGAGGTGGAGGACCACCGCGCCCGCTACTACGAGCAGGACGCGCCGGTCGTCAGCGACGCCGAGTTCGACGCGCTGATGCGCGAGCTGCAGGCGGTCGAGGCCGAGCACCCGGTGCTGCGCACGCCCGAGTCGCCCACCCAGAAGGTGGGCGGCGCGGTCGCCGAGGGCTTCGCCTCGGTGGAGCACCGGGAGCGCCTGCTCAGCCTCGACAACGCGATGGACGACGAGGAGCTCGCCGCCTGGGCCGAGCGGGTCGCCCGCGAGCTCGACGGCCTCGACTACCACTACCTGTGCGAGCTGAAGGTGGACGGCCTGGCCGTCAACCTCACCTACGAGCGCGGCGAGCTGGTGCTGGCCGCGACCCGCGGCGACGGCCGGGTCGGCGAGGACATCACCGCCAACGTCCGCACCATCAAGGAGATCCCGCACCGGCTGCACGGCGACGACGTCCCCGAGCTGGTCGAGATCCGCGGCGAGGTGTACTTCCCGACGGAGGCCTTCGAGGCGCTGAACGCCTCCTTCGCCGCCGAGAACGAGCGCCGCCGGCTGGAGAACGAGGAGCGGGCCAAGGAGGGCCGGCGGCCGCGCGCGATGGTCCGGCTGTTCATGAACCCCCGCAACGCCGCCGCCGGTTCGCTGCGCATGAAGGACCCGCTGGTCACCGCCTCCCGCCCGCTGCACATGGTGGTGCACGGCATCGGCGCCCGGGTCGGCTTCGACATCGACTGCCAGTCGCACGCCTACGACCTGCTGCGCGCCTGGGGCCTGCCGACCGCCCGCCACAACCGGGTGGTCGGCACGCTGGACGAGGTCCGCGCCTTCATCAAGCAGTACGGCGAGCAGCGGCACTCCGTCGAGCACGAGATCGACGGCGTGGTGGTCAAGGTCGACGAGATCCCGCTGCAGGGCCGGCTCGGCGCCACCTCCTCCTCGCCGCGCTGGGCGATCGCCTGGAAGTACCCGCCGGAGGAGGTCACCGCCAGGCTCGCCAGCATCAAGGTCGGCATCGGCCGCACCGGCCGGGCCACCCCCTACGCGGTGCTGGCCGAGCCGGTGAAGGTGGCCGGCTCGATGGTCCAGTACGCGACCCTGCACAACCAGCAGGTGGTCAAGGCCAAGGGCGTGCTGCTCGGCGACACCGTGGTGCTGCGCAAGGCCGGCGACGTGATCCCGGAGATCCTCGGCCCGGTCGAGGACCTGCGCGACGGCACCGAGCAGGAGTTCGTGATGCCGACGCACTGCCACGAGTGCGGCACCCAGCTGCGCCCGATGTCCGAGGGGGACATCGACGTGCGCTGCCCCAACGCCCGGTACTGCCCGGCCCAGGTCCGCGAGCGCCTGGCCTACCTCGGCGGCCGCGAGTCGCTGGACGTCGAGGGCCTCGGCTACGTCGCCGCCACCGCGCTGACCCAGCCGCTGGAGCCCGCCGAGCCGCCCGTCAAGAACGAGGGGGACATCTTCGGCCTCACCGAGGAGCAGCTGCTGCCGATCAAGGTGCTGGTGCGCGACCCCAAGACCGGCATGCCCAAGCCGGACGACCGTACCGGCAAGGAGAAGGTGGTGACCTTCTTCGCCACCACCAAGGGCGAGCCGAAGAAGTCGCTGTCCGTGCTGCTCGACAACCTCGCCGCGGCCAAGGACCGCCCGCTCTGGCGGTACCTGAACGGCCTGTCGATCCGGCATGTCGGCCCGGTCGCCGCGCAGGCGCTCGCCCGCGAGTTCCGCGACCTGGACCGGATCTTCGCCGCCACCGAGGAGGAGCTGGCCGCCGCCGAGGGCGTCGGCCCGATCATCGCCCGGGCGGTCAAGGAGTGGCACGCCGAGGAGTGGCACCGGGAGATCCTGGAGAAGTGGCGGGCCGCCGGCGTGCAGTTCACCGAGGCCGGCGCCGAGGAGGAGGGCGAGCGGCCGCTGGAGGGCCTGACCGTGGTGGTCACCGGCACCCTGGCCGGCCACACCCGGGACGGCGCCAAGGAGGCGCTCACCTCGCGCGGGGCGAAGGTGACCGGCTCGGTCTCCAAGAAGACCCACTTCGTGGTGGTCGGCGACAACCCGGGCTCGAAGTACGACAAGGCCGTCCAGCTCAAGGTGCCGGTGCTCGACGACGCCGGGTTCGCCGTGCTGCTCGCGGACGGCCCCGAGGCGGCCCGGGCCCACCTCGGCCTCGACGTGCCGCAGGAGGACGCGCCGCAGCAGGACGCGCCGCAGGCGGGGGACGGGCCTGAGGGGTCCTGACCGGCCGGATGCTGTTATCGTCCTGACACCGCGTCACGGGGTGTACGGGCCGGAAACCGGGCATTGTGTCACTGTCCGGCATCGGTCTGCCGGTGGCGCGCCCGGGGATGTCCGAAAGTCCGCCCTGTCGGCGGACACCGGCTTACCCTTGGCGCAACAGAGTGTCAGCAAGGGGTGGAGGGCGGTGGCTTCGGCCGCCGTCCCGTGGGGCGCCCCGATACCTGACGTCCACCGGCACCCCGCGCGGGTGCCTCACCGTAAGGCGGCCTGACGGGGCGGGCCCGGCGGAGGACAGGGCATATGGATCGTACGACCGGCGGCGCGCCCACACGCCCGCCGCAGGGGGTGGCAGGGGCTGTCCTGCTGCTCGGCGTCCTGCTGGCCGGCGCCGCACCGCTCATCCCGCTGGCCGTGCTGGTCTACCGGTACGAGCCGGAACTGCTGCCGCTGTTCACCGTCCCGCTGGCCGTGCTGGTCGCCGCCTGGCGGATCGCCCGCGACCGGGCCAGGGACCAGCTCACCGACCCGCTCACCGACCTGCCGAACCGCCAGGCCCTGCTGCTCGCCGCCCAGGACGCCATCGCCCGCCACGACGGCGAGGACGACTACAGCGTCGGCATCATCCTGCTCGACCTGGACCGCTTCCGGTCGCTCAACGACGCGCTCGGCCACACCGCAGGCGACCGGCTGCTGGTGCACATCGCCCGTCGGCTGCACCGGGCGCTGCGGGCCGGCCACGGCCGTCCCGGACGTGCCGGCCGCGACGTCCCCGCCGAGCTCACCGCCGCCCTGCCCGCCCCCGACCGGCACGGCGGCCGGCCGGTGGTGGCCCGGATGGGCGGCGACGAGTTCGCCGTCCTGCTGCCCGGCGTCGGCCGCGCGGACACGCTGGAACGTATCGCCAAGGCCCTGATCGCCGAACTGGCCGCCCCGATCCGCCTGGACGGCCTGCTGCTCGTCCTGGAGGCCAGCGCAGGCGTCTGCGTCTACCCCGCGCACGCCCAGGACGCCGAGGCGCTGCTGCGGCGCGCCGACGTCGCGATGGGCCACGCCCAGCGCGGCCGCAGCGGCGTCGAGGTCTACCACCAGGCGCAGGACATCGACACCCCGTACCGGATCGGCCTGCTCGGCGACCTGCGCCGGGCCCTGGAGACCGCCGAGGTGCAGCTGCACTACCAGCCGAAGGTGGCCTTCGACGGCCGCGTGGTCGGCCTGGAGGCGCTGCTGCGCTGGGAGCGGCCCGGCCAGGGCCGGGTCCCCCCGGACGAGTTCATCGGCCTGGCCGAGTCCAGCGGGCTGATGCCCCGGCTCACCGACTACGTGCTGGAGTCGGCGGTCGGCCAGCTCGCCCAGTGGCGCGCCCAGGGCCTCCAGGTGCCGGTCGCGGTCAACGTGTCGCCCCGCGACGTGCTCAACCCCGGCTTCGCCACCCGCGTCGCCGGGCACCTCACCCGCCACCGGGTGCCCGCCCACGCCCTCCAGCTGGAGATCACCGAGCGGCTGCTGCTCGACGACTCCCGGCGCGCCGCCGACACCCTCGCCGAACTGCGCCGCTACGGCGTCGGGATGTCCCTGGACGACTTCGGCACCGGCCACTCCTCGATGGCCCGGCTGCGCAGCCTGCCGGTCGGCGAGCTGAAGATCGACCGCTCGTTCGTCTCCCGGATGGTCGCCGACGACCACGACGCCGCGGTGGTGCGCTGCTCCGTCGAGCTCGCCCACTCGCTGGGGCTGACCGTGGTCGCCGAGGGCGTCGAGGACGACGAGACCTGGGAGCGGCTGCACGGCATGGGCGTGGACGCCGTCCAGGGCTGGCTGGTCTCCGCCGCGCTGCCCGCCGACCAGGCGACCGCCTGGCTCATGGTCCGCCAGACCGGCGCCGCCCGCGCCGAGCGGGTGGCCGCCGCCCCGCCGCAGCCGCTCGCCCCGCAGCTGCCGCAGGCCAGGCCGCTGCCCACGGTCGCCGCCCAGGCCGAACTGCCCGCGCCGACCAGCCAGCAGTGACCTCCGAGCGGGAGCTGCGGGCGGCCCCGCCTCCTTGCGGATCCGGCGCGTCCGGTTGAGTGTGTGCCACGGGGTACACGCTCGACCGGGCCGGACCGAGGAGGATCAGTGGACGAGCAGCGGACGGCGGCGGCGGTGCTCGCCGCCCTCCTCCTGACGGCGGGCGCCACCGCGTGCAGCACGGCCCCGGGCGCCGCCGCCGGCCCGGCGGCCGCCACCGGGGCGCCGGGATCGCCCCCGTCCGCGGGCGCCGCGGCCCGCTCCGCGACCGCGCGCGCCACCGCCAACGGCGTCGAGGCGCTCGCCCCGCAGCAGGTCGTCGACCGTGCGCTGGCCGCGCTCAAGCAGGCCCGCTCGGTGCGGATCACCGGCGACGGCAGCAGCGACGGGCAGTCCGTCACCTTCGACCTCAGCGCCGACACCGACGGCAACTGCGCCGGCACCATGGGCCTGAGCGGACAGGGCACGTTCCGGCTGGTCAAGCGGGGCACCAGCCTGTGGGTCAAGCCCGACCCGGTGTTCTGGCGCAGCCACGGCGGCCAGGGCGCCGAGCAGCTGATCGGCGACAAGTACCTGAAGACCACCACCGAGAACACCGACTTCGCCGCCATGGGCACCGTCTGCGACCTCGACACCCTGGCCGGGTCGCTGTCCGCCTCGCCCGCGGCGCCCGACCGCGGGAAGTCCGTGACGGTGAACGGCGCCCCGGCCGTCGCGGTGCCCGTCACCGGCACCGGCGGGGCCGGCGACGGCGTGCTGTCGGTGGCCACCCGCGGCGAGCCCTACCCGCTGCGCCTGGAGCTCACCGGCGGCTCCGGGACCGGCCGGGTCGACCTCAAGGAGTTCGGCACGCCGGTGCCCTCCGGCACGCCCGGCCCGGACGAGACGCTCGACCTCGACCAGCTGAACGGCGGCGGCACCCCCGGCGCCGAGGCCGGCGCCCCGGACGGCCTCGCCCTCTGAGCCCCGGCGGGCCGCGCGGGCCGCACCGCCCGGCGCCGCGCCGCACCCTGACCGCCCCCGATCGCCGCGGACCGCGCCGGCCCCCGGGCACCCGCCGGTTCTGCGTGGCAAAGGCCGCGGGCCCGCGCCATAGGATGTGTCCCTAGACCAAGAGGACGGGCAAGGCCCCGGTCTCACCGAAACCCGAACCTGAGGATCGCCGCATGCCTGGCATCACGCGCGAGGAGGTCGCCCACCTCGCTCGGCTGTCGCGTCTCGAATTGCAGGCCGAAGAGCTGGACCACTTCGCCGAGCAGCTCGACGTGATCATCGGCGCGGTCGCCCGCGTTTCCGAGGTCGCCGGACAGGACGTCCCGCCGACCTCCCACCCGCTGCCGCTGACCAACGTCATGCGCGCGGACGAGGTGCGGCCGTCGCTGACCCCCGAGCAGGCGCTGTCCGGCGCCCCGGCCAGCGAGGAGCAGCGTTTCCGTGTGCCCCAGATCCTCGGGGAGGACTGAGCGATGACCGAGCTGATCAAGTACACCGCCGCGGAGACCGCCGCCGCGATCTCCGCCGGCGAGGTCTCCGCCGTCGAGGTCGCCCAGGCGCACCTGGACCGCATCGGCGCCGTGGACAAGAAGGTCAACGCCTTCCTGCACGTCGACACCGAGGGCGCGCTCAAGGCCGCCCGTGCGGTCGACGACCGGCGCGCCCGCGGCGAGGAGCTCGGCCCGCTGGCCGGCGTCCCGCTGGCGCTCAAGGACGTCTTCACCGCCAAGGGCATCCCCACCACCTGCGGCTCGAAGATCCTCGAGGGCTGGATCCCGCCGTACGACGCCACCCTGACGTCGCGTCTGAAGGACGCGGGCGTGGTCATCCTCGGCAAGACCAACATGGACGAGTTCGCGATGGGCTCCTCCACCGAGAACTCCGCCTACGGCCCCACCGGCAACCCGTGGGACCTCACCCGCATCCCGGGCGGCTCCGGCGGCGGCTCCGCGGCCGCGCTCGCCGCGTACGAGGCCCCGCTGGCCATCGGCACCGACACCGGCGGCTCGATCCGCCAGCCGGGCGCCGTCACCGGCACCGTCGGCGTCAAGCCGACCTACGGCGCGGTCTCCCGCTACGGCCTGGTCGCCTTCTCCTCCTCGCTCGACCAGGGCGGCCCGTGCGCCCGCACGGTGCTGGACGCGGCGCTGCTGCACGAGGCCATCGCCGGCCACGACCCGCTGGACTCCACCTCCATCGACGCGCCGGTGCCGGCCGTGGTCGAGGCGGCGCGGATGCGCGACATCCGCGGCATGCGGATCGGCGTCGTCAAGGAGTTCGCCGGCGAGGGCTACCAGGCCGGCGTGATGCAGCGCTTCAACGAGAGCGTGGAGCTGCTGCGCGAGCTGGGCGCCGAGGTCGTCGAGGTGTCCTGCCCGTCCTTCACCCTCGCCCTCCCGGCGTACTACCTGATCGCGCCGAGCGAGGCCTCGTCCAACCTGGCCCGCTTCGACGCCATGCGCTACGGCCTGCGGGTCGGCGACAACGGCGCCCGCAGCGCCGAGGAGGTCACCGCCCTCACCCGCGAGGCCGGCTTCGGCCCCGAGGTCAAGCGCCGCATCATGCTCGGCACCTACGCCCTCTCCTCGGGCTACTACGACGCCTACTACGGCTCGGCGCAGAAGGTCCGCACGCTCATCTCGCGGGACTTCGACGCCGCCTTCGCCGGCGTGGACGTGCTGGTCTCCCCGACCACCCCGACCACCGCCTTCCCGATCGGCGAGCGCGCCGACGACCCGATGGCGATGTACCTGGCGGACCTGTGCACCATCCCGTCGAACCTGGCGGGCAACGCGGCCATGTCGCTGCCCTGCGGCCTGGCCCCGGAGGACAATCTCCCGGTCGGCCTCCAGATCATCGCCCCCGCGATGGCGGACGACCGCCTGTACCGCGTGGGCGGCGCCGTCGAGGCCGCACTCAACGAGAAGTGGGGACACCCCCTGCTGGAGGAGGCACCGGCACTGTGAGCACCGTAGCGAAGGCCAAGAGCCAGTCGTCGTCGATCAAGGGGTTCAAGCACTCCAAGCCGGGCCTGTGGCTGTCCCTGGGCACCACCGCGTTCGGCGCGATCTCGATCGTCAAGGACATCAAGCGGGCCAACGGCGAGCACGACAGGCTCCGGCTGATCAACGCGCTGGCCGGCGCCGCCGCCCTGATCACCGGTACCGCCATGCTGCTGCGCGAGCTGAAGCAGCTCGGCGACGACGACGTCCTGCTGGGCTGACGGGCCCGCACCTCCGAAGATTTTTAGTGAAGGGGGCGCTGTGAGCGCCATTGACCTGGTCTCGTACGAGGACGCGCTGGCCTCGTACGACCCGGTGATGGGCCTTGAGGTCCACGTCGAGCTGGGCACCAAGACCAAGATGTTCTGCGGCTGCTCGACCGAGCTCGGCGCCGAGCCGAACTCCCAGACCTGCCCGACCTGCCTCGGCCTGCCCGGCTCGCTGCCGGTGGTCAACGCGGTCGGCGTGGAGTCGGCGATCCGGATCGGCCTGGCGCTGAACTGCTCGATCGCCGAGTGGTGCCGGTTCGCCCGGAAGAACTACTTCTACCCGGACATGCCGAAGAACTTCCAGACCTCCCAGTACGACGAGCCGATCGCCTTCAACGGCTACCTCGACGTGCAGCTGGAGGACGGCGAGGTCTTCCGGGTGGAGATCGAGCGCGCCCACATGGAGGAGGACACCGGCAAGTCGACCCACGTCGGCGGTGCCACCGGCCGCATCCACGGCGCCGAGTACTCCCTGCTCGACTACAACCGGGCCGGCATCCCGCTGATCGAGATCGTCACCAAGCCGATCGTCGGCGCCGGTGAGCGGGCCCCCGAGGTCGCCAAGGCCTACGTCACCGAGCTGCGCGAGCTGATCCGCGCCCTCGGCGTCTCCGACGCCCGGATGGACAAGGGCCAGATGCGCTGCGACGTCAACCTGTCGCTGCGCCCCAACGGCACCGAGAAGTTCGGTACCCGCAGCGAGACCAAGAACGTCAACTCGCTGCGCAGCGTCGAGCGGGCCGCCCGGTTCGAGATCCAGCGGCACGCCACCGTGCTGGGCGACGGCGGCACCATCGTCCAGGAGACCCGCCACTTCCACGAGGACAACGGCACCACCACCGCGGGCCGGGTCAAGGAGGAGGCGGAGGACTACCGCTACTTCCCCGAGCCGGACCTCGTCCCGATCGCCCCGTCCCGTGAGTGGGTCGAGGAGATCCGGGCGGCGCTGCCCGAGCTCCCGCGGGTGCGCCGGGCCCGGCTGCAGGCCGAGTGGGACCTGTCCGACAAGGACATGCAGGCGGTGCTCAACGCCGGCGCGGTCGAGCCGATCCAGCAGACCATCGCCGCCGGCGCCCCCGCCGACCAGGCCCGCAAGTGGTGGCTCGGCGAGATCGCCCGCCGCGCCAACGAGGCCGGCACCGACCTGGCCGAGCAGCCGATCACCCCGGCCCAGGTGGCCCGGGTCTGCGCGCTGGTCGCCGAGGGCAAGCTCAACGACAAGCTGGCCCGCCAGGTCATCGAGGGCGTGCTGGCCGGTGAGGGCGAGCCGGACGAGGTGGTCGCCGGACGCGGCCTGGCCGTCGTCTCGGACGACTCGGCGCTCGGCGCCGCCGTCGACCAGGCGATCGCCGACAACCCGGACGTCGCCGCCAAGATCCGCGACGGCAAGGTGCAGGCCGTCGGCGCGCTGGTCGGCGCGGTCATGAAGGCCACCCGCGGCCAGGCCGACGCGGCCCGCGCCAAGGACCTCATCCTGGAGCGCCTCGGCGCCTGAGGCCCCGGCCGTCCGCTCTGAGGTACCTCAGAGCACCCGAAGGCCCGTGCCCGCCCCGTCTAAGGGC
>NZ_JBHWBW010000273.1:0-10417 GCF_042735675.1 Kitasatospora sp. NPDC059571 | reverse complement strand
GGGGCGCGCCGCGGGCGGGGCGCGGGGCGCCGCCGCCCTCGCGCGCCGGGGGCGGGGGGGGGGGGGCGGCGCCCCCCCCCCCCCGCCGGGGGTCAGCCGAGGCCGCGGATCAGGTCGGCGGCGCGCTCGGCGAGCATGGTCACCGGGGCGTGGGTGTGGGCCCGCACGATGCCCGGCATGGCCGAGGCGTCCACCACGCGCAGCCCCGACACCCCGCGGACGGCGAAGGCCGGGTCGACCACCGAGGCGTCGTCGGCGCCCATCCGGCAGGTGCTGACCAGGTGGTGGATGCTGCCGCCGGTGGCCCGGACGTAGGCGGCCACCGCCTCGTCGTCCTCGGCGAGCGCGCCCGGGGTGAGCGGCTCGCCGATCCACTTGGCGAACTCCGGCTCGCGCAGGATGCGCTGGGCCGCCCGGACACCGTCCACCAGGGTCGCCAGGTCCGCGCCCGACGGGTCGGAGAGGTAGCGCGGGTCGATCAGCGGGGCGTCGCGCGGGTCGGCGGTGCGCAGGGTGACCGCGCCGCGGCTGTGCGGCCGCAGCAGGATGACGCCGAGCGCCAGGCCGTCCGCGGCGGGGCGGCGGTGCTCGCCGAGGGGGACGACCAGGTGGACCACCTCGATGTCCGGGGCGGCGAGCTCGGGCCGGGTCCGCAGGAAGAGCAGCGCCTCGGAGATGATCGAGTCCAGGGTGCCGGTGCGGTCGCGCAGGTACTGGTCGATCTGCTCGGGGCCGGCCCCGGCGCCCGGCGAGGCGAAGCCGCGCGCCTCGAACGCCAGCGGCACCAGCAGGTGGTCCGTCAGGTCGCGGCCGACCCCGGGGAGGTCGGCGACGGTCTCGATGCCGTGCGCGGCCAGTTCGCCGGCCGGGCCCACCCCGGAGAGCAGCAGCAGGTGCGGGCTGCCGACCGCGCCGGCCGAGAGGATCACCTCGCGCCGCGCGAGGATCCGCTCCGGGCCCGTGGCGCCCTCGACCTCGACCTCGATCCCGATCGCCCGGGTGCCCTCGAAGAGCACCCGGCGCACCAGGGTCCGTGCCGCGACGGTCAGGTTGGCGCGGTCCCGGGCCGGGGTGAGGTAGGCGTCGGCGGAGCTGTGCCGCAGTCCGTCGCGGTGGGTGGCCCGGGCGAGCGCGTAGCCCTCCTGCACCTCGGCGGCCGGGGCGTGGCCGAGCCGTGCGCAGGCATCCGTGAACGCGGGGGTCACCGGCAGCGGGTAGCGCAGGCCGGTCAGCGAGATCCGCTGCTCGGCCCGCTCGAACCAGGGCAGCAGCTCGGCGTGGCTCCAGCCGTCCAGGCCGGCCTCGGCCCAGCCGTCGTAGTCGGCCCGGTGACCGCGGGTCCACAGCTGGGCGTTGACCACCGAGGAGCCGCCGACCGCCTTGCCGCGCGGGATGGGGATGGTGCGCCCGTCCAGGCCGGGCTGCGGCTCGGTGCGGAAGTTCCAGTCGAGCGGGCCGCCGAAGAGCCGGGGGAAGAGGATCGGCACCTGCACCTCGGGGAGCTTCTCCGGCTCCCCGGTGCCGGCCTCGACCAGCAGGACCCGGGCCGTTCCGTCGGCGCTCAGCCGGTCGGCCAGGACGCAGCCCGCCGAGCCCGCGCCCACGATCACGTAGTCGTACTCGGTCATGCCGCCGCTCCGTTCGGGTCCGGGTGCAGGAAGGTCCAGGTGGTGCTGGCGAGTGTGAAGTGCCGTGCCATGTCGGTCCTTTCGGTGTGCTGCGGATCGGACGGGGGTCAGCGGGCGGCCGGGACGCCGTCCTCGCGGCCGGTCGGGGCCGCGGCGGGCGGGGCCGGCGGTGCGGCCGGCTGCGGGGCCGGGCCCCACGGGCGGGCCAGCAGGTGCCGCACCAGGGCGAGGCCGGCCAGCAGGGCCACCAGGGCGCAGACGCCGCCCCAGCCGAGGGCGCCGTAGGCGCGCACGCCGAGCCAGGAGCCGACGCTGCCGCCCAGGAAGGCGCAGGTCATGTAGGCGGTGTTGAGCCGGGCCCGGGCGTCCGGACGGAGCGCGAAGATCCGGGACTGGTTGGCGACCTGGCCGGACTGCATGGCGACGTCGAGCAGCAGCATCCCCGCGCCGAGGCCGACCAGCCCGGCGGCCCCGCCCAGCAGGCCGGTGAGCAGCAGCGCCGCGGCGGCGACGGCGCCCAGCATGCAGGCCAGGTTGACCCGGTCCGGTCCGGAGCGGTCGATGCGCCGGCCGGCGGCCGGGGTGGCGAACATGCTGGCCGCGCCGACCAGCGCGATCACGCCGACGGCGGAGGTGCCGAGGTGGTAGCGCGGTCCGGTGACCAGCAGGGCGAGCGCCGTCCAGGCGGCGCTGAAGCCGGCGAAGACCAGCGCCTGGTAGAGGCAGGAGCGGCGCAGCAGCGGTTCGGCGCGCAGCAGCCGCAGGGACTCGGCGAGCAGGGCGGGGTAGCGCTGGTCGGTGGTCGGTGAGGTGGTCGGCAGCGCGGTGGCCATGGCGAGCGCGAGCAGCAGGACCAGCCCGGCGGCGATCAGGTACGGGGCCCGCCAGCCGAGCCACTGGCCGAGGGTGCCGGAGAACGTGCGGGCGAGCAGGATGCCGCCGATCAGGCCGGACAGCAGGGTGCCGGTGACCGCGCCGCGCCGCTCGGGCTCGGTGAGGCCTGCGGCCATCGGGATGATCACCTGCGGGACGACGGTGGCGGCGCCGACCAGGGCGCTGGCGGCGGCCAGGGCGGCCAGCCCGGTGGCGGTGCCGGCCAGGACCAGGCCGGCGCTGGTCACCAGCAGCAGCCAGGTGATCAGCCGCCGGTGCGGCAGCCGGTCGCCGAGCGGGACGAGCAGGAAGATGCCTGCCGCGTAGCCGAGTTGGGCGCAGGTCACGACGATCGCCGCGGAGCCGGGGGTGACGTGCAGGCTCTTGGCGATCAGCGGGACGACGGCCTGCGGGAAGTAGACGTTGGCGACTGCCGTCCCGCAGGCGACGGCGAGCAGCAGGATCAGCCGCCGGCCGAGGGTCGGCGCGGGGGCGGGGGTCGGAGCTGCGGGCATGGGCACACACCTTGATCGGTCGGGATGGAAGGGGATGCGGAGCGCGGGGTGCAGCGGTCCGGGGCCGCGGGCCCGGGGCGGCGAGCCTAGGGAACCGGTTTAACCGGTGCCATCAACGTACCAGTAAAACCGGTTCCGGAGTAGCGTGGTCCCATGACCTCCGCCACCGCGCCCCCGCGCCGCTTCCGCACCGGCTCCGGCCGGATCTGCCTCGACTACCTGCGCACCCTGCGGCTGCGCGGCTCGGCGGACGCCGCCGAGGAGTTGGACGGACCCGAGGCGCTGGCCGACTGGGTCCGCCAGCTCGGGCCGTACGCCGCGGGCGCCGCCGTCCCCGCACCGGCGCCGGACACCCTGGAGGCCGCCCGGGAGCTGCGCGAGGCCGTGCACGCCCTGCTCACCGCCGCACGCAGCGGCGGCGGCCCCGCCGGCTGCCCGGCCGGGGCGCGGGAGACCGTCAACGGCTTCGCCGCGCACCCGGTCCCGGTGCCCGCCCTGGACGGCCGGGGCGTGCTGCGCCACGAGGCCGCGCGGCCGGTGGACGCGGTGCTCGCCGCGATCGCCCGCGACGCCCTCGAACTGGCCACCTCGCCCGCACTGGCGCGGGTCCGCGAGTGCGCCGGCGAGAACTGCGCGGCGTGGTTCCTGGACACCTCCCGGCCGGGCAGCCGCCGGTGGTGCTCGATGGACTCCTGCGGCAACCAGGCCAAGAAGCAGAGCCTGCGGGCCAAGCGCGCCGCCGGGGAGGCCCACTGACCGCGGGTCACCGCGCGGCCCGGGCGATCTCCGCCATGGTGCGCGCGCAGGCGACCGCGTCCCGCGCCGTGGCCAGCACCGGCCGGGCGGCCCCCGCGAGCGCGGCGAGGAAGGCCGCCGCGGCGTCGCCAGCGTCCGGCGGGCGGTAGGACTCCCGGCGCGCCCCGTGGCGGTCCGTCAGCACCAGTTCGCCGCCGCGGACCTCGACGCTCCCCCGGGTGCCCGCCAGCCGCAGCGCCACCCCGCCGGGGCGGACGTCCCAGCCGGTGTGCAGCGCCACCGGCACCCCGCCCCACGCCAGCAGCGCGGTGCCCCCCGCGTCCCCCGGCCGGCCGCCCGGCAGCGGGCGCAGCACGGCCGAGCGGACCCGCAGCGGCGCCCGCGGCCGCAGCCACCGCAGCAGGTCGACCAGGTGGACGCCGAGGTCGGCCATGGCGCCGACGGCGCCCCACGCCGGGTCCAGCATCCACGCCGCCCGGGTGTCGAACAGGCCGTCCGGCAGACCGGGGTGGGTGAACCAGGCGTCGGCGCAGGCCAGTTCGCCCAGCGCCCCGCCGGCGAGCAGCGCCCGGGCCCGGCGCAGCGCGGGCGCGCAGCGCAGGAACATCGCCACGGACACCGCGGCGCCGGCCGCCTCCGCGGCCCGGGTCAGGGCCAGCGCCCCGGCCGGGTCGGCGGCCAGCGGCTTCTCGACCAGGACCGGCACGCCCGCCGCGAGGGCGGCGGCCAGCAGTTCCGGGTGCTCGGCGGTGGTCGAGCAGACCACGGCGGCGTCCGCCCCGGCCAGCGCGGCGGCCGGGTCGCCGGCCACCGGGGCGTCCGGGAGCGGGCCGCCGGGCCACCGGCCCGGGTGGACCGCCGACACCAGGGCCGCGCCGGCGAGCGCGCGGAGGTGGTCGGCGAGGTGCGGGTGGGCGGTGCCGAGGACCGCGACCCGCGGGGCGCCCGGCCGGTCAGCGCCCACCGGGGACGGCCAGGTCGAGGCCGGCGGGCCGGCCGAAGCCGCGGTTGACGTAGAGCAGCGGCTCGCGGCCGTCCGCGCTCGCGCAGTGCAGCACCCGGCCGACCAGGATGCTGTGGTCGCCGCCGTCCAGCACCGCGTGCATCGTGCAGGCGATCCGGACCGCGGCGCCCGGGACGCCGGGCAGGCCCAGCTCCAGCGGGGCGGTGTCGCCCGCGGCGAAGCGGTCGACGCCCGAGGTCGCGAAGCGCACCGCGATCTCGCGCTGGTCCCCGGCCAGGACGTTGACCAGGAAGCTCCCGGCGGCGGTGAACGCGCCGTGGGTGCTGGCCCCGCGGTCCAGGCAGAGCATCACCAGCGGCGGGTCCAGCGAGACCGAGGTGAACGAGCTGGCGGTGAAGCCCCAGCGGCGGCCGGCCGCGTCGACGGTGGTGGCGACCACCACCGGTCCGGGGACCCGCGCCATGGCGCGGGTGAAGTCGAGGTTCGGGTCGGTGTCGGGCATGGCGGTCAGAGCTCCTCGGAGAGTCGGGTTCGGGGTCGGCCGGCGCCCGGTCAGGCCGCGGCCGCGCTCGCGGCGAACTCCCGCAGCCAGCGGCGGAACGCCGGGCCCACGTCGTCGCGGCGGCAGGCGAACTGCACGACGGCGCGCAGGTACTCGCCGCAGTCGCCGGTGTCGTAGCGGCGGCCGGTGAACACCACCGCGTGCACCGGCCCGCCCGTCCCCGGGTCGCGGGCGAGGGTGCGCAGCGCGTCGGTGAGCTGGATCTCGCCGCCCCGGCCGGGCCCGGTCTTGGCGAGGACGTCGAAGACCGCAGGGTCCAGCACGTAGCGGCCGATGACCGCCAGCGTGCTCGGCGCCCGGCCCGGTTCGGGCTTCTCGACCAGGTCGGTGACCCGCACCACGCCGTCCCGGACGGGCTCCACCGCGGCGCAGCCGTACCGGCCGATCTCCCGGGGCCCGACGTCGGCCAGTGCGAGGACGCTGCCGCCGAACTCCTCGCGCAGCCGCATCATCGCGTCGAGCAGCGGCTCGGCCGGGTCGACCAGGTCGTCGCCGAGCAGCACGGCGAACGGCTCGTCGCCGACGTGCGGGGCGGCGCAGAGCACCGCGTCGCCGAGGCCGCGCGGGACGCCCTGGCGCACGTAGTGCACGGCGGCCAGGTCGGCCGAGGCCCGTACCAGGTCGAGGCGGGCGAGGTCGCCCCTGGCGGCGAGCGCGGCCTCCAGTTCGGTGTTGCGGTCGAAGTGGTCCTCGACGGCGCGCTTGCCGCGCCCGGTCACCACCAGGACGTCGGCCAGGCCCGCCGCGGCGGCCTCCTCGACCACGTACTGGATGGCCGGCTTGTCGACGATGGGCAGCATCTCCTTGGGCGTGGCCTTGGTCGCGGGCAGGAAGCGGGTCCCGAGGCCGGCCGCCGGGACGACGGCCTTGCGTACGCGCGGGGGCAGATCGGTCATGGTCGTGGCGGTCCTTCCGGACGGCGTCGTGGCAGCGGGTGTGACGGCCGGTCAGGCGCTGACCGGGTGGCGCCGGGCGCCGTCCGGGTCCGCGCCGTCCTCCGGGCGGACGCCGTGCAGCGCGCGGAGGAAGGAGCGGGCCCAGTGGTCGACGTCCCGTTCGCGGACCCGGCGGCGCAGCGCCGCCATCCGGCGCCGGCCCTCGGCCGGGTCCTGCGCCAGGGCGGCGGCCACCGCGTCCTTGAGGGCGGCGAGGTGGTGCGGGTTGACCAGGCGGGCCTCGGCGAGTTCGGCGGCGGCGCCGGCGAACTCGCTGAGCACCAGCGCCCCGCCGAGGTCCGGGCGGGCCGCCACGAACTCCTTGGCGACCAGGTTCATCCCGTCGCGCAGCGGCGTCACCAGCATCACGTCGGCGGCCCGGTAGAGGGCGGCGAGCGCGACGCGGTCCACCGTGGTGTGCAGGTAGTGCACCGGGGCGCGGCCGATCTCGCCGTACGCGCCGTTGATCCGCCCGACCCGGGCCTCGATCAGCGCCCGCTCGGCGCGGTAGTGCGCGACCCGCTCCCGGCTGGGCGTGGCGACCTGTACCAGGACGGTGTCCCGTGCGGTCACCCGGCCCTCGGCGAGCAGTTCCTCGTAGGCCCGCAGCCGGTGGTCGATGCCCTTGGTGTAGTCGAGGCGGTCGACGCCCAGCAGGATGCGGCGGTCGGCGCCGAGCCGGTCGCGGATCTGCCGCGCCTGCTGGCGCACCGGTGCGCTGCCGGCGAGGGTCTCGAAGTCCGCGGTGTCGATGGAGATCGGGAAGGCGCCGACCCGGACGGTGCGGCCGGGCAGCCGGAGTGTCCCGAGCACCCCGGGCCCTGCCGGGCCTCGTTCCGCCCGCCCGCACCCGAGCCGCTCGGCGAGCAGCAGGAAGTTGTTCGCCCCGCCCGGGAGTTGGAAGCCCACCAGGTCGGCGCCGAGCAGTCCGGCGACGAGCTCGGTGCGCCAGGGCAGCTGGAGCAGGAGCTCGGCCGGCGGGAAGGGGATGTGCAGGAAGAAGCCGATCCGCACGTCCGGGCGCAGCCGGCGGATCAGGTCGGGCACCAGCATCAGCTGGTAGTCCTGCACCCACACGGTCGCGCCGGGCGCGGCCCGGGCGGCCGTGTGCTCGGCGAAGCGCCGGTTGACCCGCTCGTAGCTGTGCCACCACCGCTGGTCGTACACCGGCGGGACGACCGCGTCGTGGAACAGCGGCCACAGGGTGGCGTTGGAGAAGCCCTCGTAGTAGTCGCGGTGCTCCTCCTCGTCCAGCGGCACGGCGGCGAGCCCGATCCCCTGCTGCGGGAGGGCCGCGCCGACCGGCCCGGTGCTGCCCGGCCAGCCCACCCAGGCGCCCCGCCGGGAGCGCAGGATCGGCTCCAGGGCGCTGACCAGGCCGCCGGGGCTGCGCTGCCAGCGCACCTCGCCGCTCGGGCCCCGGTCCGGGTGGACCGGGAGGCGGTTGGCCACCACGACGAAGTCCGCAGCTGCTTCGGTGCCCTGCCGGACGGGCGGCATGTCCACGTGCTGTCTCCTTCGGGAGGTCGGGCGGCGGTAGGCCGGGAGGCCGGGAGGTCCGGGCCCGGCGGGGCGGCGGCCGGGCGGGCCCGCCCGGGCCCCCGGGTCCGGCGGTGCGGTGCGGGGGCGGCGGCCGCTACGCCGCGCGGAAGTCGACGATCGTCTTCAGGTCGGTCGTCGAGCGGTAGTTCTCGAAGATCCGCACCAGGCCGTCGTAGTCCTGGAAGTCGTGGACGGTGGACAGCAGCCGCTTGCCGTCGACCACGCCGGTGAGCAGCATCTGCATGGCGGTCTGGATGACGTTCGCCGAGTGGTGCATCGGGAACGCGGTCACGTCGAACGGCGAGGCGCTGATGTTGATGCCCTTGGCGAGCATCAGCCAGGTGTCGAACTTCTGCATCTCCTGCGAGGCCCCGTAGAGGATGTAGCGGCCCTTGGGCTTGAGGCGGCGCATCGCCACCCGGCGCGGGTCCTTCTCCTCGTCGTCGACCTTCACCGTGGGCAGCGCGTCGAAGACGTAGTCGAAGGTGTTCTCCGGCACCTCGGCGATGAGCTCCTCGGGCTGGTACGCCCGCTGCGAGAAGTGCTCCTCGGCGTGCCGGTTGCGCATCACGTTGGCGTCCACCGACACCACCGAGTTGGGGGCGAACAGCCGCTTGATGACGCTGCCGGCGATGACCCCGATCGGGCCGGTGCCCATGACCAGCACCCGGTCGCCGATCCTGGGCGGGTTGCCCAGGATCGAGCGCAGCACGCCGGTGGTCGGCTCGATGAACGAGGCCTGCAGGTCGTCGAGCTGCTCGGGGACCTTCACCGCCGCGGCCCGCAGGTCGTCGGAGAAGTTGCGGTCGGCCCAGAAGACGTCCTCCTTGACCTCGCCGGAGAAGACCGGGCGCAGGCTGCGGTACTCGGCGAAGCCGCCGAAGTCCGTCTGCCCCCAGTAGACGATGCGGTCCCCGACGTGGATGTCCGGGTGGTCGAAGTCGGGCCCCTTCTCGACGACCTCGCCGAGGTACTCGTGGCCGAGGACGACGGGGTACTCGGAGGGGAACAGGTGGCCCTCGAAGAACGAGATGTCGGTGGAGCAGATGGAGACGCAGCGGGTCCTCAGCAGGACGCCGTCGGCCGGGGTCTGCGGTCGCGGCACCTCTGCCAGGACGGTCTTCCTGGGGGCGAGGAGCTGAAGGGCCTTCATGGTCTGCATGGCCGTCCTTCCGGTTCGGGTCGCGTACGGGTCGGATCAGTGCGGGTCGTGGTTCTCGTGGCGCGGTGCGCGGTGCGGGGTGCGGGGTGCGGGGTGCGCGGTGCGGGGTGCGCGGTGCGGGGTGCGCGGTGCGCGGTGCGCGGTGCGGGGTGCGCTCAGCGGCGCATGCTCAGGCCCCCGCCCAGCAGGTACTGGCCGGTCATCTCGATGTTGGTCGGGGACAGGGTGATGTGCTTGGCCGCCGCGTGGGCGTCGCGGAAGTACCGCTCCAGCAGGCTGGACGCGTACAGCGACGAGGTGCCGGCCAGCGTGAACAGGGAGCCGATCGCCTCCAGGCACTGCTCGGCGACGGTCGCCGCGGCGAGGCGGACGGTGGCGCTCAGCGCGTCCCCGCCCACGTCGCCGAAGCCCTCGGCGTGCCAGGCCGCGTCGGCCAGCAGCAGCCGGGCCGAGCGCACCTGGACGGCGGCCCGGGCCAGCCGGTCCTGCACGGTGTGGCTCGCCGCCAGGGTCGCGGTGCCGGCCGCCGGCCGCTTCGCCGCGGCGAGCGCGGTGAACTCCTCCAGCGCGCCGCGGGCCGCGCCCAGCACCGTCGACGACGAGCCGAACAGCCCGAAGTCGTAGTAGCTGACGGCGTATCCGCGCGAGGCGCGGGCCGGCGGCGCGAAGAACATGTCGCGCTGGACGACGGTGTACTCCTCGGGTACGAGGACGCCGTCCACCTCGTAGTCCTCGCTGCCGGTGCCGCGCAGGCCGAGGGTGTGCCAGGTGTCCAGCATCCGCACCGAGGAGACGGGGACGAAGAGCATCCGGATCTCCGGGGCGCCCTCGACCGCCCGCGGGGCGCCGTTCTCGGTGATGCGGGCCGCGCAGACCAGCCAGCCGGCGTGCGCCGATCCGCTCGCGAAGCCCCACCGCCCGCTCAGGCGGTACCCGCCGGGGACGGCCTCCGCGGTGCCGGTGGGGTTCACCGAGCCGACCACCAGCCCCGGCTGGTCGCGGAAGAGCTCCTCGGCGACCGGCTCCGGCAGGTAGTCCGAGAGCCGGCCGATCGCGGCCTGCACGCCCATCTGCCAGGCGACGGCCGGGTCGAGCCGCGACAGCGCCTGGAGGGTCAGCGAGCCGGTCTCCAGCGTCACCTGGGACCCGCCCAGATGACGGGAGACCAGCATCCGGTGCATCCCGGCGTCCCGCAGCGCCTCGAAGACGGGCAGCGGGGAGGAGCGGCGCTGCTCGCCCTCGTCCCGGAACTTCTCGATCACCGGCGCGATGCCGTCCACCCGGGCCAGCCACTCGGCGCTCTCCGGCGACAGGGGCCTGCGGTCGATCAGCGCGGGCCGCTCGTGCTGCTGGGTCATTCCCACCACCTCCTGAGGTCACCAGGAGCGTAGGAACGGCGGACGGGTGTTCAAGAGCGGAAGTCGCGGCGCCAGTTCGCCGGTTGACCTGCCCGGGCGCCGGGCCGGGGACCGCCGGGAGG
>NZ_JBHWBW010000272.1:0-10427 GCF_042735675.1 Kitasatospora sp. NPDC059571 | reverse complement strand
GCCGCGGCCTTCGGGCTCGTGCCGCGGCTGGCGGCCGGGCAGGGGGGCCGGTGGCCCTGGGTGTGGGGCGCGGGGGCCCGCCGCCCGGGCGGGACGGCGGGCACCGCACCCCTCGGCTCTGCCGCAGCACTCAGGTCTGCCGCGATCGGCTGCCCGCGGCCCGCAGCAGCTCCCGGCCGAAGCTCCGGCCCGGCTCGGAGAGCCGCTCGTACGCGGGCAGCAGGGTGAGCGGCAGGGCGTCCCGGAAGACCGGCCGGGCCGCCTTCCGGAGCAGCCGGGTCTGCACGTCCAGCAGTTGCTGCAGCGACAGCGCCGCCCCCTCGGCCGGCCGCACACTCGCCGCGATCTCCGCCAACTGACGCAGCACGGAGGCGTCCTGGTGCAGCGCATCGGCGGCGGGCAGCCGGCCGACCGCGGCGAGCAGGCCGCGGGCCACCGGCACCACGGCGTGCTCGGCCCCGGGCTCGGCGGGCCGGCCGGTCATCGCCTCGCCGAAGTCCAGCACGCTCTTCAGCTGGCGGGCCGTCAGCTTCGGTGCGATCTCGACCGCCCTGAGCCGTCGCCAGAGGCCGGGCTGGACGTGGAGTTCGGGCCGGGTCAGCCACTCGCGGGCCAGTGCCTCGGTGTGCAGGGAGCCGACCGCGCGGTCACCGATCCGGCTCAGCAGGAACACCGACCAGCCGGGCGGCAGCGGCACCCGGTACCGGCTCCGGGCGGCCGTGAGCTCGGCGCCGACGGTGCAGGCCGCGAGCAGCGGCGCCAGGTCGACCTCGGAGCCCTTCTGCAGCACCGCGGCCCGGCCCTCCGCCGTGCACAGCCAGGCCAGGACGGCGCCGACCGCCGCGCGTTCGACCTCCTCGCGCCGGGCCTCGGCGGAGACGAGCATGCCGCTCGCCCTGATCACGGCGCAGGCCTCCGACTCCGTCCCGGCCGAGGCGAGTCCGGCCGCACCCTCGTGGTACGCCGCCGTGTAGGCGGCGAACCGCTCCGGGACCAGCCCCGGCACCGGCTGCGGTGCGGCCGTGAAGTCCTGGACGCAGAGCCGGGCGAGGGACTCGCACATCCAACCCGGGAGGTCCGTCACGGTGAGCCGGCTGCCCGGTTCGAACAGCCGCAGGGAGCGGCCGTTGACCCGGTCCGCCTTGCCGACCTCGGCGACCAGCGACTCCCCGACGGGCGGCAGCGGCGCGCCGTCCGCGGGGGTGTAGCGGGCCAGCATGCCGAGCGGCTCCACCGAGACCAGGCAGCCTCCGTCCCGGTCGGCCGGACCGCCCCGGGGCTGCTCCTCGGGCTGCTCGCCGGGCTGCTCCACCACCCGTACCCGCAGCATCCGGCCCGGCTGAAGGTTCTGGAACTCGCGTTCCACCAGCGGCAGTCCGCAGAGAGTGACGGTGCCGGCCCCGTGCCGGAGCACGGTCAGCCGGCGCACGCCGCGGAGCTGGTCGGCCAGCACCGTCCCGCGCAGCCCGCCCGTCCAGGAGGCCTCGGCGGCCGCCAGCCAGTACAGCCGCTGGGAGCGCTCGTCACGGCAGATCACGCCGAGCGCCGCACCCGACGGCTCGTTGACCGGCAGCCAGGCCCGGACCGCGGTCTCCCCGGTCTCCGCGCCCGCGACCAGGTCACTGCCGGGCCGGCCGCAGGAGAGCACCTTCGCCTGGGCGTCCCAGTAGAGGCGCAGGTAGCCGCCGTCGGCGGTGAACGCCGCCGCGGCGGCGGAGGCCAGGTGCATCGGGAGGCCCGGCACGATCTGCCGAATGTGCAGTTTGAACAGCCCCGAGCCGGACTGCACCGCCACGTACCCCTTGCCGAGGTCGGCCACCGGCCGGGCGAGCACCGCCCCCTTGGGCCAGATGCTGCGCGGCTGGGTCCGGCGGGACACCGTGAGGACCGGCGCCGCGCCGTCGACGACCCGCTCCACGGTGACCGGGACGGTGCCGAGCCGGCGGAGGAAGGCGTCCCGGCCCCGGGCGGCGGCGGCGAGTTCGGTACGCAGCCAGCCGGCGCCCGGCCACAGGCCCGCCGTGTCGTCCGGGGCGAGCTCCACTCGGGCCTTCGGCAGGCCGAGCACCCGCAGCCCGTCCGGCGCGTCCGCGGCGGCGAGCAGCACCACGTCGCCCGCGGCCGGCGGCCGGTCCGCCAGCGGCTGCAGGGTGTTGGCCCGGTCCAGCCAGACCGCGCCGCCGACCGGGTGGGCGTCCAGTACGGCCTGGTCGGCCGGGTACGGGAACACCCCGCGCCCCTCCCCCAGCAGCAGCGCGCCGCGCTGGACGTCGGCCATGGCGACCGGCAGCAGCACCCGCCGGGCGCCGCCGCCCGCCAGCGCGCCGCGCAGCCCGGGGCGCCAGTCGTCCAGCACGAGGTGGCCGCACTCGCTGACGCCGCCCTCGATCCGCCCGTAGACCAGGTCGCCCGGGCCGAACAGCGACCAGTCGAGGTCGGCGAGCGAGTGCCCGTCGACGAACTGGACGAGTTCGCTGCGGACCTCGGCGACCCGGCCGGGCGCGAGTTCGAGCCAGATGCCGCGCCGGTCCGCGCGGGCCACCGCCCAGGCGCGCCGCCGGCCGGCCGCGAGGTCGGCGCCGGGCTCCTCCAGCAGCTCGGCGGCGGGGAAGCCGAACCGCTGCAGCAGCTCCCGCTCGTGGCGCAGCGTCCAGCCGGCCGGGTTCCTGGAGAAGAACACCGGCTCGGCCAGGGAGGTGGCGCGGGCCGGGAGCTGCCGGAGCACCGGCCGGGCGCGGCCCCGCACCCACTGCCGGGTCCGGGTGTCGTGGTAGCGCCAGGCGCGGTCACGACAGGCGGCGGCGATCCCGGCCGCGGTGTCGTCCATGAACGACAGCTGCGCCCAGGGGACGGCGGCGTCCGGCGAGGACGGCTCGGTGCCGGCGGGCGCCACCCGGGTGCGGCGGACGCCGCCGACCACGTCGTCCGGGTCGAAGGCGAGCGTGCCGGCCTCGGCCCCGTCCAGCGGCAGCAGTTCGGCGTGGACCTGGCCGGCGCGTTCGCTGCGCACCGCCGCGGCGACCTTGGGGTGGCCGGTCCCCAGCAGGACCGCGCCGAGCCCGCGGCGTGCGGTGGCGTTCACCCCGGGCAGGCCGGCCAGGGTGAACCGGCCCGGCCCGTCGGCGCGTTGCAGGTCCTCCTGGGTCTTCAGGTCGTCCTTGGGGAAGACCACCACCGGGCGCGGGCGGTCCACCAGGTAGGTGTGGTCCGCGGGGATGGCCTGCCGGACGGCGATGCCGTCCTGGCCGGTGAGCTCCAGGCGCACCACCGATCCCGGGGCGATGCCCTGGTCCATCCGGGTGCCGGCGACCGGGAACACCACGCCCGGGCGGACCTCGATGTGCCGGCCGGGCGGGTCGACCACGCCGAAGCAGCTGCCGCCGCGGCCGGCGAGGTAGCTGCGGAGCATCGACAGCGGCCGGGCCGGGCGGGGCGACTTGGTGGAGCCGTTCCACCGGTTGTCCTGGCCCGCCTTGCGCCGGAAGAGCCGGACGAGCATCTTGGCGTCGCCCGCGTACGCGCCGAGCCCCTGGGTCTCGGCCGCCCGCCGCAGGCAGCTCTCGCGGTGCGAGAACTCGCGCCGCGAGACGGTGACCTCCAGCGGTCCGATCTCCTCGACCGCCCAGGGCCTGCCGGGCAGGGCGGGCAGGGCGAACGTCAGCAGGTAGTCGTTGGCCGTCTCGATGATGTGCCCGGCCTCCAGGTAGAGGCTGTCGCCCTCGCGCAGGCCGGGGTCGTCCTCGCCCACCGCGGGGCGCGGCGGCACCAGGGAGAAGTGCCGGACCCGGCCGCGCCGGCGGGCGTCCGGTTCGGGCCGGAGCCGGCCGAGGACGCGCTGCTCGCGGGTGTCCGGGCCGCAGGCCGCGAGCAGGGCGGCGATGTCGGCGGGATCGAGCCGGGCGGCCACCGACCGGCCCTCGACGTGCTGGTCCTCCCGGTCCGGGGTGAGGCTGCGGCTGCGGGTGTGCACGCGCAGCACGGCGACGTGCTGCCGGGCGTGGTCGACGGCCACGTCGAGCAGGTGGACGACACCGCCCTCCGCGGCCTCCTGGTCGATCTGGTACTCCACGCCCTTGGTGACGTCGGCGAGTGCGATCGCGACGGTGAGGGCGCCGGCCTCGTCGCGGCCGAAGGCCATGGCGTCGATGCGGTCGCCGTGGAACAGGGCGAGGCCCCGCGGGTCCACCGGGCTGCCGCCGACCGTCAGCGCGCCGTCCGGGATGTCCGTGAACCAGCCGTAGCCCCATTCGAAGCGGTGCACCACGCCGTGCTCGCCGTCCTCGGCGCCCACGTAGTAGGGGCGCCGCGCCTTGTCGAGGCGCCAGCGGGTGCCGTCCAGCGGTGCCTGCGGCGCCACCTCGTCCAGGAAGTCGGCCGTGCTGACCGGCGGCGCCTGCACGTGCGAGGCCCGGTAGCCGGAGCCGTACGGGACGGGCACCGCACGGGCCCGGCCGTCGGCGTACCGGCGGCCGCCGACCAGGGTCTCCGGTTCGTCGTCGGGCAGGGCGAGCCAGGGCCGGTACACCCCGGCCGCGTCGGGCGCCCGCAGTGCGCCCAGGGACATCCGGCCCTGCACCCGGGCGCCGACGAGCGTCCGGTCGGGCCCGGCGAGGAAGCCCTCCCAGGCGACCCGGGGGTCCACGACCGCGGCCGGCTGCTGCGCCCGGAACCTGGACGGCGTGGCCGGCGACAGGACGAACTCCCGTTCCACGTCGACGTACCGCACCCCCGTCGGGCCGCCCGCCCGCCGGACCTCCTCGGTGCGGTCCAGCACCCGCAGCAGGGTCTGCTCCAGGTGCACGTTCTCGAAGACGGCGCCGGGCGCGACGCCGGTGGCGGTGCCCACCAGGTGGGCGTCGGCGGTCTGCAGCACCACGCGGGGCATGGAGCGGCCGTGCCAGCCGTCCTGCCGCACCTTGGCCCGGCCGCCGGTCCCCGGATCGCCGGCGGAGGGGCCGAACGCCACCCCGACGGGCCGGTCCGACGGCTTGTCCTCGTAGAGCTCGGCGGCGCTGCCGGTGCCGCCGTCCACCTGCCCCAGCGAGCGCCTGTCCTTCGTGCCGGCCCCGGCCTCCCGGCACTCCCAGAGTGCGCGCAGCCGCAGCCGCCGCCGGAGCACCGAGAAGACCCAGCCCTGCGCGGTGCGATCCACCACGAGGTGGTCCCCGGGCGAGGGCGCCTCCACGTCGAAGGCGGTCGCGGGCACCAGGGCCTCCAGCACGGTGCCGCGGTGGCTCAGCCAGATGCGCAGGTGGGTCACCGTGTTGCCGGACTGCCGGACCTGGCGCACCACCAGGCCCTTGAGGCCGGTCGCGGGCTCCGGCACCGGGACGTCCGGCCCGCCGGCGCCGCCGGCGGCCGGCCGGAGTTCGGCGACGGGCACCTGCGCCCGTCTGCGGCTCGGCGGCGCGGCGGCGCAGGAGTCGCTCGTGACGACCGCCCAGCGGTGCACCTTGGTCGGGAACTCGCCGGTCAGGGTGAGCGAGTCGGTCGCCGCGAACCCGACCAGGCCGGAGGAGAGCCGGGCCAGGTTGTCACCGCGGCCCGCGTTCCTGGTCAGCAGGTAGTCCAGCCGGACCGCCGCGTCGCGGGGCAGCTGGGCCAGCCGGGCGTAGGCCTCGGGGCTCGCGGCGGTGTCCTGGATGCCCACCTCGTCGACGGGTTGGACGCCGACCGAGGCCCGCCGGGCCTGCGGCTCGCCCCAGTTGTCGATGCTGCACAGCACCACCGGCCGGCCGTGGCGGGGTCGCTGGTCGAGGACCGCGGTGACGGTCGACGGGAAGCCCTCGACCGGCGGCACGTCGATCGTCCAGACGGCGGCACCGGTCGGACCGGCCGAGCGGCGGGCCTCCTGGTAGACGGTCTGCTCCAGGGCGCCGTCGTCCTCCGCCTCAGCGGCGGCGCCCGGCGCACCGTCCTCGTCCGGCTCGGCTGCGGCCGGGCGGTCGAACACCGCGAGCCAGTCGGCGTTGCGCCGGTCGAGCAGCGGCTGACCGTCCGGACCGCGGCGCAGCCGGAGCCGGCCCTTCTTGCGCACGATCTCGGCGTGCACCACGAGACCGGTGGCCGCACCGGAGCAGGCCTCGTCGAGCAGGAGCCAGTCGTCGCCGAGCCAGGCGGCGGCGCCGAGCACGTAGCTGCGGCCGGGTTCGGTGACGAACCGCCAGGCGGGCCCGTGGCCGGAGCGGTCCACGGCCGGGCCGGAGAGCACCAGGCGCAGGGCGGTCAGCCCGGTCTCCCGGTCCTCGTCGGGGACGTCGGCGGCGACGGCGAGCTCGGGCAGCCCGGCGTCGAGCGGCACCCAGTTCCGGTGCTCCTCGTGCCACACGGCGAGGGTGTTGAGCGGCCGGCCGGGGGCGGCCGCCGAGAAGGCGCGGGACAGGTCCGGGTCCCAGCGGCGGCGGGCCGCGACGTCCTGCGGGGTGTCGCCGGCCGGGTAGAGCCCCTTGTCGGCGACGCCGGTCACCGAGAGGTCCAGCCAGGGGAAGGCGTCGACGGTGCTCAGGGTGGCGGAGCGCACCTCGCCGTCCCGCGGCGGCCGGAAGGCCAGCGGGGCCACCTCGTGCCCCTTCCGTTGGCCCGGCGTCCAGCGCACCGCCACCAGCTGCCCGACCGGTCTCGGGTACCGCTTCTGGGTGCCGAGGTCGACGCTGATCGGGTACTGGAAGCCGCAGTTGAGCCACAGCTTGGGTTTGGCACCGAAGGAGTCCGCGCCGCAGACGATGCCGGCGATCCACGCCTCCTTCTCGGGCACCGGCGTACCGGCGGCGAAGAGGTCGATGACGGGCGAGCGCTTGTGGGCCACCTGCATGGGGATGCGCACGTTCTGCGCGTAGAGGACGGTCTCGTCGGTGCGGGCGTCGGCGGTCGCGGCGACGACCAGGCGCCGGTCGACGGAGCGGGCGGCGGTGTCCTCCCGGACGGCCGGGAGGCGCGGCGGCTGGTGGGTACGCTGCCACAACCGGGCCATCGAGCGGCCCAGTTGGACGCCCTGGGCCTCCATCCGCTCGGGGGCGGTGGCCAGCAGGAACTGCACCAGCGCGGCCTCGGTGCCCCGGGCGGAGACCCGGTCGCCGTAGACCGCGAACGGGTTGCCGGGCGGCCCGGCGAGTGCCCCGTGGCCCCACCGGTGGTACAGCGCGCGCAAGGTGCGCAGGCGCAGCCGGTTGGCGATGCCCACGGGCAGGGAGGTCTCGGCGGACAGCCTCCCGAAGAGCCGGTCGTAGTAGAACTGCGCTCCGGCGCTCAGGTCGATCACGGCGTCCACGGCGTGCTCCAGGACCGTGAGGAGCCGTTCCTGCGAACCCTGGCCGGCGACCGGCGAGCCGAACAGCTCGAACATCCGGCCGCGGACCCACCGGGGCAGGTGGGACGGCGAGTTGAGCGACTCCACCAGGTCGGTCCAGGAGGTCACCCACTCCTCGTACGCCTGTTCGTCGCCGAGCTCCGGCCGCTGCAGCAGGGCGGCCAGGCGCAGGGTGCGCAGGGTCACCGGCACGATGCCGTAGGTGTCCTGGACGGCGGTCTCCAGCTGGTCGGTCATGGCGGCCCACTCCTCCACGGAGTGGGCGTCCCGGGTGGGGTCGCCCGGGCCGCTCAGCAGCAGGGTGTTGAAGGACAGCACCGTGCCGGCGTGCCGCTCGTCGGTGAACTCCGGACCGCCCGGACCCCAGTCCCAGCGCAGCGGTTCGGTCCGCTCCTCGGGGTAGATCTCGCGGCGGAGCAGCGCCGCGGTCTGTGCCGTCGCCTTGAAGGACTCCCCGTCGAGGTCGGCGGCGAGCCGGAGCAGCTCGTCGGCCGGTGCCTCGTCGCCGGCGAACCACCGGCCGCCCGCCTCCGTCCGGTGCGCCTCGGTGCCGCCGGCCGCCGACTCCTGGAGCCAGCGCAGCGCGACCCGCAACCCAACGCGGTACTTGGCCAGTTGCCGGAGCGCGTCGGACCGGCGCTCGCCGGCGGGGGCGGCGTGCAGCCGGGCCACCACCCGGACGAGCTCGCCCGGGTGGACGGTCGGCCGCAGGCCCTTGCCCACCCGGTCGGCCACGCCGTGCCCGTGCAGCATCAGTGCGGCCAGCTGGCCGGCCGCGCCGGGGAGGGGGGTGCCGCCGTCGCCGACGCTCTCCAGCTGGGCGCGGTACCGGTTGCCGAGGATGTCCTGGAGGTGGAGGACGAGCAGCAGCAGGTGGTCGGGCTGCTCCCCGGCCGTCCCGGCCGCGAGCAGGCGCGCGGCGATCGCGGCGGCGCCGAGCAGCCGGACCAGCTGCTCGGCCTCGCTGTCGGAGCGGGCGGTCCGCGCCTTCGGGTCGGGCGCCCCGTGGTACATCCACGGGGACCAGACCTGCGCGGCCGCCTTCGGGTCGGTGGCGGAGAGCGGGCCGTCCTCGAGCATCAGGACCGGAGTGCGCGGCACGCCGGGGGTGGCGCGCAGCCGGTACAGCCGGCCGACGTGCAGCAGGGCACGGGCGTAGCCGTCGCCGTGCGGGACGGTGACCCGGCAGGGCCGGTTCTGGACCTGGGTGCGCGGCAGCGCGTCCGGCGGCTGCCAGCTGCGGGCCAGCCGGGCGGCCGTCCGCCCGGGGTGGAGCTCGGCGGCGAGTGAGAGCAGGACGTGGTGCCAGAGCACCGACGGCATCGCGGAGCGGTCGTGCGGCCCCGCCCCGCCGAGCCGGCCGTACGCGAGCTGCCGCCGGGCGGCGGCCTCCGAGGCGTCCGGCCACAGGCCCTGCTTGCGCCAGTCGTCGAGCCAGCCCAGCAGCCGGGTGCCGGCCATCGCCTCGGCCTCCAGCAGGTCGAGCAGGTCCTCGGCGGCGTCAGGGACGGCCGCGGCGGCGGTCGCGACGTCGTCGCCGTCCGGCTCGCCGGTCCCCTCGCCGGGAGCGGCCGCGACGGGAGCACCCGCGGTCGGGGCGAAGGTCACCCGCGCGGCCGTGGCCAGCAGGTCCGGCTCCAGGTCGAAGGCGCCGCCGGAGGCGACGGCGAGCCCGCGGACCACCTCGGGGGCGGTCTCGGGTCGCAGGGCGGCGGCCAGTTCGGCGGCCTGGAGCAGGGCCAGCCGGCCGTACCGGCCGCTCAGGGCGTGCTGCAGCAGGGCCGGGGAGTCGTCGGTGTGGTCGCGGACGCGGTCCGGCGCGGCGGCGGCGAGGAAGCGGGTGACCGTCACCAGCACCGTGGGCGCCAGCTGGTCGAGCAGGTCGTGGTAGGGCGGCACCGAGCCGTCGGCCACCCGGTCGGCGCCCTCGGCGGCGGCCAGCGCCTCGCCGAGCAGTTCGACGGCGCGTTCCGTCGCGCCGGACCCGGCGGCGCGCAGCAGGTCGCGGATCTGCGTGCGGGAGCGGTCGGGCGCGACCGCGGCGATGTCCCGGTAGAACGCGTTGACCCGCTCGGCCACCTCCCGGTCGCCGGGGAAGCGGCGGTGGGCGGCGAGGACGTGGCCGAGGGCCTGCACCGCCATGGGGGTCTCGGCGTGGATCAGGCGGTCGACGGCCGCACACACGAGTTCGGCGGAGCGCTCGGCGCCGGACGGTTCCTGGAGTGCGGCGATGGTGTCGAGGTGGGCCGCACCGGCCTGCGGAGGCAGACCGAGGGAGGAGCAGAAATACCAGTTCTCGAGCACAGATGTCCCTTCCCGATCGGGCCCCGGCCGCGGCAGTCCGCACCGGCCGTCCCCACCGGGCCCCGTCACCGGGCGTACAGACTATGACGAGAACTGACCATCCCTCAGGGAATCGGTCGGATACCCCATTCCGGGCACGCGGGCGCCCGGGCCGCGCGGCAGCGGCGGCCGCAGGAGCCGGCGGAGCTCGCCCAGGTCCTCGGCCAGGACGAAGTCGGCGGGCACGGACGCCGGGTGCAGGCCCAGTGCGCCCACCCGTCCGGGCCCGAGGCCGAGCAGCCAGCCGAGCAGCTCCTCGGTCGGCCGGCGGCGCAGCACCAGCGCGAAGCTGCCCGGGCAGTGGCCGTGCGGGTCCAGCACGACGAAGTCCGGGCCGGTGAGCAGGCCGGCCCGGTCGAGTGCCACCGCCACCTCGGGGCGGGCGAGGTCCTCCGCGGTGGGCCGGGCGTCCGGCCGCCCGGCGACCTCGGCCACTGCGGCCACCTCGGCCGACGGGCCCTCGTCCAGCCAGGACTCGAAGGCCGGGAGGTCGGCCCGGCCCTCGCGGAGCAGTCCGAGGACCATCGCGTCGACCACCGCGCGGGACACCAGTGCACCGGGGAAGTCGCCGGGCTCGGGCAGTGCGCCGACCGCGGCGGCGGCGCGGATCCAGGCGCCGGTGTCGTCGTCGCTGACCGCGGCCGACTGCAGCGAGACGTAGCGTGCCCGGCCCGTCCGGCGGGCCGCGTGGGCGGTGAGCAGCCCCCGGTAGGCCTCGGGGCTGCGCCGCCGCACCGCGTCCAGCAGCGCGGCGTCCTCGGCGGGGTCGCCCCAGCGG
>NZ_JBHWBW010000271.1:5719-10428 GCF_042735675.1 Kitasatospora sp. NPDC059571 | reverse complement strand
GGGGGGGTTCGTTGTTTTCAAAACCCCCCCCCCCCCCCCGGCCGCCCCCCCCCGGGGGGGGGGGGGTGTGCGCCCCACCCCGCGGCCCCCGCCGGGGGCCCGCGGGGGGGGCGCCCGGGCCCCCCCGGCCCGCACCCGCGGGTCCGGTACCGCGCCGACGGTAGACGGTACGGGTGACGCACCCGGAGGAGGACACCGTGAGCGGACAGGACAGCGCGGACGCCGCGAGCGAGGCAGTGACCACGCTCCACTACTCGGGCGATGCCGAGCAGGACCATCTCCTGGACGAGATCCAGCATCCCGAGACCACCAACGCGCTCTACGAGCTCGCCGCCCGCCTCACGGCCCCCGTCGGTTCGCCGCCGGCCGCCGCGGCGGACACCCCGCCGCCCGGCCTCTGACCCGACCCGACCCGATCCGCCCGACGGCCCTGTGACACGATGCCCGGCGCAGCGGGACCGTCCGGTCCCGCCCGTCGGTGCGGCCTGCCCCGGGCCGCGGGACGGAGCTCGCGCGGGCCGAGGGGCGGGACGGGAGAAGTCCGGTGGAGCAGGGGTGGGACTTCGCCCGGTGGCGGGATGCGCTCCGGGAGGCGGGGCCGCGCCGGGCCGCGCTGGTCGGCCTGGCGGCGGCCGAGCGGGCCTCGGGCTGTCTCACGGACGGGCGGGCCGCCCGGTTCGACGGCGAGGGCCCGGTGCTGGTCCGGGCGCTGCTGGACGCGTGCTGGGACGGGGCCGACCCGGCCCTGGTCCTCGGCGCCTGCGAGTCGCTGGCGGACTGGGCCACCCGGTACACGGAGAGCTCACTGACCGAGCTGTTCCGCGCCTGGGCGGCGGAGGAGGCCGACGACGAGGACGACACCGGTCCGCCCGAGTTGGCGGAGTTCCTGGACGAGGTGGAGCCCGCCGGTGCCATCGCCCTCCACCTGACGGCCGCGATGGCCGCGGCGCAGGCCGGCCCGCCCTGCGCGGGCGGCGCCTGGGACGGCGCGCTGCGCTGCCTGCAGTCGCTGTCCGACCTGCCCGGCGAGGCCGCGCGGCAGCACGCCGACCTGGCGGCGGTGCTGGCCGCCGACGAGGGCGCACTGCCCGCCGCCGCCCGGGAGCTGCGGAAGCGGGCGGCCGCGGACGCCCCCGTCTACCGGGAGCACTGCGAGGCGCTGGACCTGGACGCGGACTGACCCGCGGGCCCGCCCCTCCGCCGCCGGCCGGTCAGCGGCCGCTCAGCAGGTCCGCCGCGCGCGCGATCAGCGAGGTGCGGCCGAGGCCGGCGTCCTCGCGGCGGTCGGCGGCGCGGTAGGCGACGTACAGGCCGCGGATGCCGAGCCAGCGCAGCGGCTCCGGCTCCCAGCCGCGGACCCGCCGGCCGACCCATGGCAGCCGGACGAGCTCGGTGTCCCGGCCGAGCACCAGGTCGCGCAGGGTGCGGCCGGCGAGGTTGGTGGTGGCGACGCCGTGGCCGACGTACCCGCCGGCCCAGCCGAGCCCGGTGGCGGGGTCGAGGCCGACGGTGGCGCACCAGTCGCGGGGCACCCCGAGCACCCCGGACCAGGCGTGCTCGACGGCGGCCCCGGCGGTGGCCGGGAACAACCGGTGCAGCAAGCCGGTGAGCTGACGCTGCGTCACTTCCGGGGTCTCGCCGTGGGCGTCGACCCGGGAGCCGAAGCGGTACGGGACGCCGCGTCCGCCGATCGCGATCCGGTCGTCGGCGGTGCGCTGGATGTAGCAGTACGCGTGCGCCTCGTCGCCGATCAACTCGGCGCCGCGCCAGCCGATCTCGTCCCAGACCTCCGGCCCGAGCCGCTCGGTGACGATCATGCTGCTGTTCATCGGCACCCAGGTCCTGCGGTGGCCGCGCAGCCCCGCGGTGAACCCCTCGAGAGCGCGGATCACGTGCGGCGCCCGGACGGTGCCCTGCCGGCAGACGGCGGCACCCGGCCGGATCTCGGTGACCTCGGTGCCCTCCAGGATCCGCACGCCCATCCGCTCGACGGTCTCGGCCAGCCCGCGGACCAGCCGGGCCGGCTGGATGCGGGCGCAGTGCGGTGTCCACAGCGCCCCGGTCGCGCCCGACACCCGTACCCGGTCGGCGAGTTCGCCGGTATCCAGGCGGACGAGGTCCTCCTCGCCCCAGCCCTCGGCGCGCATCGTCGGCAGGTGGCCGAGCATCCGCTGCTGCTGCACGGCGCCGACGGCGACGGTGAGTTCGCCGTCCTTGCGGATGTCGGCGTCGATACCCTCGGCGGCGGCGACGGCGATCACCTCGTCGACGGTGTCGAACATGGCGCGCTGCAACGCGGTTGCGGCCGCGGGCCCGTGGGAGGCGGCGTAGCGGCGGTGCTGGCCGGGCAGGGCCGCGGTGAGCCAGCCGCCGTTGCGGCCGGACGCCCCGAAGCCGGCGAACTCCTTCTCCAGCACGACGATCCGCAGCGAGGGCTCGGCCTGCTTGAGGTAGTAGGCGGTCCACAGGGCGGTGTAGCCGCCGCCGACCAGGGCGACGTCGGCGTCCAGGTCGCCGTCGAGGGCGGGGCGGCGGGCGGGCAGGCCGTCGGCGGCGTACCAGAAGGAGACGGCGCCGTTGGCGCGGGCGGGGGCGGTGGTCGGCGCGTGGCTCATGGGTCTCTTCGTTCCGGGGGTGCGGGGAGGGTGCCGGGGGCGGTGGGGGCGCGCGGTCAGCCGGGGGTGGGCGGGCTGACGATCCAGAGCACCTCGGCGGGCTCGTCCGAGGTGTTGGCGACGCGATGGGGGGTGGCCGAGCGGTGCTCGATGCTGTCGCCGGGGCCCAGGACGTAGGGGTGGCCGTCGAGTTCGACCCGGACGGTGCCGCGCAGGACGAGCAGGATCTCCTGCGAGTCGCCGTGCGTGTACGCCTCGTCGCCGGTGGAGGCGCCGGGGTCGAACTCCCCGGCGTAGACCTCCAGATGGGTGAGCGGGCGCTGCGAGACGAGGTACTTGCGGGCGCCCGGCGCGGTGTGCAGGGCGGGGCGCTCGGCGCGGCGCAGGACGCGCGGGCCGGCCGGGGTGTCCTGGTCGAACAGGTCGGCCATGGTGAGGCCGAGGGCGTCGGCGATCCGCCGGAGCATGCCGATGCTGGCGCCGACGAGGCCCCGTTCGACCTGGCTGAGGAAGCCGGGGCTGGCCTGCGCGGCCTCGCCGAGCGCCCGCAGCGACAGGCCGCGCATCTCGCGGTAGCCGCGGATCCGGGCACCGAGGGCCGCGGCGTCGGTCGAGGCGCCCGCGGACGGCTCGGCGGCCGTCGGGGCGGACACCGGCCGGACGGGTGGTGCCAGGTCCTGCAGGGGGTCGGCCATGGAACACCTGATTCGCACTCGGCAAACACTTTGTTCGGTGGAGTGGAACACACCGTAGGCCGACCGGGAGCCCGGCACAAGGGTCCGGCGCGAACCGGCTCCGGGGCACCGGGCAGTGGCGGGAACGGGCGTGGACACGCCGGAACCGGGTCCGTTCGGGGGACCCGTGCGGGCGTTCGGCGGGGCGGAGGCGCCGCCGGGCTGCTATGAAGTCGGGTGAGCCTGTTTTGTCCGGCTCGCCCCGATTTCTAGGAGGCATCCGCATGGGTGCTACGGCTTCCACCGCCACGAGCGCCGCCGAGAGCGGCACGCCGGGAACCCCATCGAAGCCGGTCCACATCCTCTGGATCAACGCCGGCCTGAGCTGCGACGGCGACTCCGTGTCGCTGACCGCGGCCATGCAGCCCAGCATCGAGGAGATCGTCACCGGAGCCCTGCCCGGGCTGCCGGAGATCGCCGTCCACTGGCCGCTGATCGACTTCGAGTGCGGGCCCGTCCAGGGCGCCGACAACTTCGTGGAGTGGTTCTTCAAGGCGGACCGCGGCGAACTGGAACCCTTCGTCCTGGTCGTCGAGGGCTCCATCCCCAACGAGCGGGTCAAGGCCGAGGGCTACTGGTGCGGCTTCGGCGACGACCCCGCCACCGGCCAGCCGATCACCACCAGCGAGTGGCTGGACCGGCTGACCCCCAAGGCCACGGCCGTCGTCGCGATCGGCACCTGCGCCACCTACGGCGGCATCCACGCCATGTCGGGCAACCCCACCGGCGCCATGGGCGTCCCGGACTACCTCGGCTGGGAGTGGAAGTCGAAGGCCGGGCTGCCGATCGTCTGCGTGCCGGGCTGCCCGATCCAGCCGGACAACTTCTCGGAGACCCTGCTCTACCTGCTCTACCAGCTGGCCGGGTCGGCGCCGATGATCCCGCTGGACGACAAGCTGCGGCCGGCCTGGCTGTTCGGCGCGACCGTGCACGAGGGCTGCGACCGCGGCGGCTACTACGAGCAGGGCGACTTCGCGGAGGCCTACGGCGAGCCGACCTGCCTGGTGAAGCTCGGCTGCTGGGGCCCGGTGGTCAAGTGCAACGTGCCCAAGCGCGGCTGGATCAACGGCGTCGGCGGCTGTCCGAACGTCGGCGGCATCTGCATCGCCTGCACCATGCCCGGCTTCCCCGACAAGTTCATGCCGTTCATGGACGCCCCGCCCGGGTCGAAGGTCTCGGCCACGGCGAGCTCCGCGTACGGCGCGGCCATCCGCCGACTGCGCTCCATCACCGCGAAGACGGTGGACAAGGAGCCCAAGTGGCGGCAGACCGGCCGGAAGCTCACGACGGGCTACCAAGCCCCCTGGTGACCGCAGAGGGGACGCCGCACGGCAGGTTGGTGGGGGGGGCCCCCGGCGGG
>NZ_JBHWBW010000271.1:0-5709 GCF_042735675.1 Kitasatospora sp. NPDC059571 | reverse complement strand
CCAGGAGGCCGAGGAGGCCGAGTGGCGCCGGACGAACCCGGAGGCACGCGCGCGTTCCCCGCACGCTCCAACCACCCACCCCCGAAGAAGGGCTCGCACTCCCGATGACGACGACGACGAAGTCCGGCGACGGCAGCGGCCTGGTGGAGATGTCCTGGGACCCGATCACCCGGATCGTGGGCAGCCTGGGCATCCACACCAAGATCGACTTCAAGCAGAAGAAGGTCGCGGAGTGCTACAGCACCTCCTCGGTCTTCCGCGGCTACAGCGTCTTCATGCGCGGCAAGGACCCGCGCGACGCGCACTTCATCACCAGCCGCATCTGCGGCATCTGCGGCGACAACCACGCCACCTGTTCGGTCTACGCCCAGAACATGGCGTACGGCGTGAAGCCGCCGCACCTCGGCGAATGGATCATCAACCTCGGCGAGGCCGCCGAGTACATGTTCGACCACAACATCTTCCAGGAGAACCTGGTCGGGGTCGACTACTGCGAGAAGATGGTCCGCGAGACCAACCCGGGCGTCCTGGAGAAGGCCGAGCGCACCGAGGCCCCGCACGCGGCCGAGCACGGCTACAAGACCATCGCCGACATCATGCGCTCGCTCAACCCCATCGAGGGCGAGTTCTACCGCGAGGCCCTGCAGGTCAGCCGCTACACCCGGGAGATGTTCTGCCTGATGGAGGGCCGCCACGTGCACCCCTCCACGCTCTACCCCGGCGGCGTCGGCACGGTGGCGACGATCCAGCTGTTCACCGACTACCTGACCCGGCTGACCCGCTACATCGAGTTCATGAAGCGCGTGGTGCCGCTCCACGACGACCTGTTCGACTTCTTCTACGAGGCCCTGCCCGGGTACGAGGAGGTCGGCCGCCGGCGCGTGCTGCTGGGCTGCTGGGGCAGCCTCAACGACCCCGACCACTGCGACTTCACCTACCGCAACATGACCGACTGGGGCCGGCGGATGTTCGTCACCCCCGGCGTGGTGGTCGACGGCAAGCTGGTCACCAACGACCTGACCGAGATCAACCTCGGCATCCGCATCCTGCTCGGCAGCTCCTACTACCAGGACTGGGAGGGCCAGGAGCAGTTCGTCACCCACGACCCGCTCGGCAACCCGGTCGACCCGCGGCACCCGTGGAACCAGCACACCATCCCGCAGCCGCAGAAGCGCAACTTCGACGACAAGTACAGCTGGGTCATGTCGCCGCGCTGGTTCGACGGCAAGGACTACCTGGCGCTGGACACCGGCGGCGGCCCGATCGCCCGGCTCTGGTCCACCGCGCTGTCCGGCCTGGTCGACATCGGCTACATCAAGGCCACCGGCCACAGCGTGGTCATCAACCTCCCGCGCACCATGACCAAGCCGGAGACCACCTTCGAGTGGAAGATCCCGAAGTGGTCGAACGCGCTGGAGCGCAACCGCGCCCGCACCTACTTCCAGGCCTACGCGGCCGCCGCCGCCCTGCACTTCGCCGAGAAGGCGCTGGAGGAGGTCCGGGCCGGCCGCACCCAGACCTGGGAGAAGTTCGAGGTCCCGGACGAGTCCATCGGCTGCGGCTTCACCGAGGCCGTCCGCGGCGTGCTCTCGCACCACATGGTGATCCGCGACGGCAAGATCGCCAACTACCACCCGTACCCGCCGACCCCGTGGAACGCCAGCGTGCGCGACAGCTACGGCACGCCCGGCCCGTACGAGGACGCGGTGCAGAACACCCCGATCTTCGAGGAGAACTCCCCGGAGAACTTCAAGGGCATCGACATCATGCGCGCCGTGCGCAGCTTCGACCCCTGCCTGCCCTGCGGCGTGCACATGTACGTCGGCGACGGCCGCACCGTGCAGAAGATGCACGTGCCGACCGGGCTCAGCGGGCTCGCCGGATGACGGCCACCGAGGAGACCGGGCGCCGGGTCCAGCAGGTCCTGGACCGGATGGCGGCGGACGGCGGCGACACCGCCGCCGCGGAGGAGCTGGTCCGCGAGCTGATGGCCTTCTACGGCGAGGGCCTGGCCCGGATGGTGGCCCTGCTGTCGGCCGCCGGCGGCACGCTGCCGCCGGCGCTGCTCGACGACGACGTGGTGGCCGGGCTGCTCGTCCTGCACGACCTGCACCCGGAGTCCGTCGAGCGGCGCATCACCCGCGCCCTCGACGGGCTGCCCGGCCGCGGCGCCGTGCTGGTCGCATACCGCGACGGCACCGCGACCGTCCGGCTGGAGCAGTCCGGCGGCTGTGGATGCGGCGGCACGGACCCGGCCCGGGCCGAGATCGCGGCGGCGCTCGCCTGCCACGCACCGGAAGTGGCGGAGGTCCGGATCGAGGAGGCCGCGGCCGCACCGGTGCTGCTGCAGATCGGCCGGCGGCCCGCGGTCGGGGCGGAGGTTCGGTGACCACCACGCCCACCGCCCCCGCGCACGCCCACGCGCACGCACCGGCACACCCGGCTGCGGCCGCCGCCCCTGGCAGCGGAACGGCCCTGCTGCGCCGGCTCCGCGAACCCGCACCGCCGCAGCCGGAGCGCTGCTCGTTCTGCGGGCTCGACCTGCCCGCCGAGCACCGGCACCTCGCCGACACCGAGGAGCGGTCCCTGGTCTGCGCGTGCACCGCCTGCGCCCTGCTGCTGGAGCAGCCGGGCGCGGGCGCCGGGCGCTACCGCGGCGTGCCCCGCCGCTACCTGGCCGACCCGGTGCACGCCCTGGGCGACGCCGACTGGGAGGCCCTGCAGATCCCGGTGTCCCTGGTGTTCCTGCTGCACAACGCGGTGCTCGACCGCTGGGTCGCGCTCTACCCGAGCCCGGCCGGGCCCGCCGAGAGCGAACTGGACGCCGCCGCCTGGCAGTCCGTGCTCCGGCGGACCCGGCTCGCGGCGCTGCTGGAACCCGACGTCGAGGCGCTGCTGCTGCGCCGGACCGACGACGGCACGACCAGCTGCCACCTGGTGCCGGTCGACGCCTGCTACGAACTGGTCGGCCGGATGCGCCGGCACTGGCAGGGCTTCGACGGCGGTGCCGAGGCCCGCGCCGAACTCACCGCGTTCTTCGACCGGTTGGCCGCGGTCGCGGTACCCGTGAAGGAGACCGCCGATGACCTGTGAGCTGAGCTTCGGCTGCACCGGGGTGCGGGGCGACCCGTACGCGGCCGGTCCGACCCTGATGTTCCGGCTGCGGATCGGCACCGGCGACCCGGCGACCCGGGTGCACGCGCTGGTGCTCCGCTGCCAGCTGCGCATCGAGCCCGCCCGGCGGAGCTACGACGACCGGGAGGCCGAGGGGCTGAACGACCTGTTCGGCGACCGGGCGCGCTGGGGCACCAGCCTCAACCCGGTGCAGCTCGCACAGGTCCCGCTGATGGTGCCGGGGTTCACCGGCAGCACCGAGGTGGAGCTGCCGGTGCCGTGCACCTACGACCTGGACATCGCCGCCACCCGCTACCTCGCCGCGCTGCAGGGCGGCGACGTGCCGCTGCGGATGCTCTTCTCCGGCTCGGCGTTCACCGGGGACGGCGGCTTCCGGGTGGAGCCGGTGCCCTGGCACAAGGAGACCGAGGTCCGGCTGCCGGTGCGGGTCTGGCGGGAGATGATGGCGCAGCACTTCCCCGGCTGCGGCTGGCTGCGGCTGCCGCAGGAGGCGATGGACGACCTGCTGGCCTACCGCTCCCGGCACGGGCTGACCTCCTGGGAGGACACCGTGCGCTCGCTGCTGGAGCGGGCCCAGGCCGCGCCGCTCACCGTGGACGGGGGTGCGCGGTGAAGGCCGCGGCGCCCGCCGCGGGGTCGTTCGAGGCGGCCCGGCAGATCGCCGACGCCGTGCTGCTCGAGGGCTACGTGCTGTACCCGTACCGGGCGTCCGCGGCGAAGAACCGGGTGCGGTGGCAGTGGGGCGTGCTCGTCCCGCCCGGCTGGGGCGAGGACAGCGGGGAGCACTGCGACCAGCGCACCGAGTGCCTGCTGGAGCCCCGGCGCGACGCGACGCTCTTTGCCGAGCTGCGCTTCCTGCGCGTCCAGCGGCGGACGGTGGAGCGGCTGCGCGAGGACGGCGGGCACGAGGAGGTGGCGGCGCTGGAGCTGCCCGACCGGGTGCTCACCGCCTGGGACGAGGGCGTCGAAGAACGGGTCGAACTCTCGGTGAGTGTGGCCGAGTTGGAGAACGGCCCGGTGAGCGTGCCGTTCCACCGCCCGGGTCGGACCGAGATCGAGTCGGTGCGCGACGGCGAGCGGGTGGCCGGGCGTACCGTGCGGCGGTGCGCCCCGCTGGACGGCACCGTCCGGCTGATGCTGGCCGAGATCCCCGGTCCCTACCGGGCGTTCCGGCTGACCGCGGTGGTCGAGAACAACACCGACTGGACGGCGCTGCCGGGCGACGGCCGTGAGGCGGCGCTCGCGCACGCGCTGGTCTCCACCCACCTGCTGCTCGGCCTGGACGCGGGCAGCTTCGTGTCGATGACCGACCCGCCGCAGTGGGCGGCCGAGGAGGTCGCCCGCTGCACCAACCTGCGCGCCTGGCCGGTGCTGGCGGGCGCCGACGGGCGGGCCGACGTGGTGCTCTCCTCCCCGATCATCCTGGAGGACCACCCGCAGGTGGCGCCGGAGAGCCCGGGCGCCCTGTACGACGGCCTGGAGATCGACGAGATCCTCGCGCTGCGGACGGCCACCCTGACCGAGCAGGAGAAGCGCGAGGCCCGGGGCACCGACGAACGCGCCGGGGCCGCGGTCGACCTCGCCGACTCGCTGCCGCCGGAGGTTCTGGAGCGGCTGCACGGCGCCGTCCGCGGGCTGCGCGAGGTCACCGCGGGCCGCTCTGCCGCGGCGGACCCGGACGCCGTGCCGGGCGCCGTGCCCGGGGTGCCGTGGTGGGATCCGGGCGGCGACCCGGGCGTCGACCCGGCCCGCGACCGGGTCATGGTGGACGGCCGGCCGGTGGGTGCCGGCGACCGGGTCGTGCTGCGGCCCGGGCTGCGGCGCACCGACGCCCAGGACCTGTTCCTGCGCGGCCGGACCGCGCTGGTGGAGGCGGTGCTGCACGACGTCGACGGCGCCGTGCACCTGGCCGTCACCGTGGACGGCGACCCCGGCGCCGACCTGTGGCGGGCCCAGGGCCGGTTCCTGTACTTCCAGCCGGACGAGCTCTCGCCGGCCGGGGAGGGCGCCGCCGCCGGCGCACCGTCCGCCGAGGAGGCGCCGTGACCGCGCGGGTACTGGTGGCCGGGGTCGGCAACATCTTCCTCGGTGACGACGGCTTCGGGGTGGAGGCCGTGCGGCGGCTGGCCGCGCAGCCGCTGCCCGAGGGCGTGGAGGCGGTGGACGTCGGGGTGCGCGGAGTGCACCTCGCGTACCAGCTGCTGGACGGCTACGAGACGCTGGTGCTGGTGGACGCCACCGCGCGCGGCGGCCCGCCGGGCACCGTGTACCTGCTGGAGGCTCCGGCGCCCGGCGAGATCGAGCCGCAGGCGCCCGCGCTGGACGGGCACCGGATGGGCCCGGACGCGGTGCTGGCGCTGCTCGCCACGCTCTGCGCGGGCACCGGCGGCGTGCCGCCGCAGCGGGTCCTGGTGGTGGGCTGCGAGCCGGCCTCGCTCGCCGAGGGGATCGGGCTCAGCGAGCCGGTCGCCGCGGCGGTCGACGAGGCCGTGGCCCTGGTCCTGGCGGTGCTGGACGAGCGGTCCGGACCGGGCTGCGCGCCCGGCGGCCGCGCGGTCCGGACCGGCACGGGCC
>NZ_JBHWBW010000270.1:0-10442 GCF_042735675.1 Kitasatospora sp. NPDC059571 | reverse complement strand
GCACCCACCCCTCACGCGTTCCCGCCCTCCGGGACCGGCCGGGTCAGGAGGCGGAGCGCTTGGCCACCGGCTTCACCGGCGGGGCCGAGGCGTCGATCGCCGCCAGCGAGCGCCGCACCTGGTTGCGGTCGGTGGTGTACCAGAAGTCCGGCATCGAAGACCGGAAGAAGCCGCCGTACCGGGCGGTGGCCAGCCGCGGGTCGAGCACGGCGACGATGCCCCGGTCGTCGGCGGCCCGGACGAGCCGGCCGGCGCCCTGCGCCATCAGCAGCGCGGCGTGGGTGGCCGCGACCGCCATGAAGCCGTTGCCGCCGGCCTCCTCGACGGCCTTCTGCCGGGCGCTCATCAGCGGGTCGTCCGGCCGCGGGAACGGGATGCGGTCCATCACCACCAGCTGGCAGGCGGAGCCCGGCACGTCCACGCCCTGCCAGAGCGACAGCGTGCCGAACAGGCAGCTCTCGGCATCCGAGGCGAACGCCCGGATCAGCTCGCCGAGCGTCTCCTCGCCCTGCAGCAGGATCGGGTTGTCCAGCCGCTCCCGCAGCGCCTCGGCCGCGGTCTGGGCGGCCCGCATCGACGAGAACAGGCCCAGCGTGCGCCCGCCGGCCGCACCGATCAGCTCGGCCAGCTCGTCCAGCATGGCCGGGCGGTCCGGCTCGCGGCCGGGCGGCGGGAGGTGCTTGGCGACGTAGAGGATGCCCTGCTTGGGGTAGGTGAACGGCGAGCCGACGTCGATCCCGCGCCACAGCGGCGGGGCGTCCTCGCCGCCCGCGGGCTCCGGCTCGTCCGGCCGGCGCTCGTCCGGCAGCCGGCCCTCGGCCGGCAGGCCGACCGAGGCCGCGACGCCGGTGAAGTCCCCGCCCAGCTTGAGGGTGGCCGAGGTGAGCACCACCGAGCGGTCCTTGTAGAGGCCCTCCCGCAGCAGCCCGGAGACGGAGAGCGGGGCGACCCGCAGCGAGGCCGCCCCCATGCCGAAGCGGTCGCTGCGCTCGATCCACACCACGTCGTAGGCGGAGTCCTGGAGGAGCCGCTCGGCGGTCTCGTGCAGCGACTCCGCGGAGGCCATGGCCTGCTTGCGGACCGCGTCCTCGTCGGAGAGCGCCTTGTCGCGGGTCTCGCCCAGCGAGGTGATGACCTGGCGGGCGGCGTCGCGGATCGCGGTGACCGCGTACCCGAGGTACTCCGGCAGCTCCTCGACCCGGCCGGGCTGGGCCGTCTCCATCAGGCCGTGGTAGTTCTCCGCCGCGGCCTGGAGGGCGTCCACCGCCTTCTCGTTGGCCAGCTTGGCGGCGCGCCGCACGGCCCGGTTGACGGCGTGCACGGTCAGCTCCGCGGTGGCCGCGCCGGTCACCCGGTTCACCAGCTCGTGGGCCTCGTCGATGATCAGCAGGCCGTGCTCCGGCAGCACCGGGGCGCCCTCGATCGCGTCGATCGCCAGCATCGCGTGGTTGGTCACCACCACGTCCGCCAGCTTGGCGCGCTCGCGGGCCGCCTCGGCGAAGCACTCCTGCCCGTACGGGCACTTGGTGGCGCCCAGGCACTCGTTGGAGGTCACCGAGAGCTGCGCCCAGGCCTTGTCCGAGACGCCCGGCGACATGTCGTCGCGGTCGCCGGTCTCGGTCTCCTCGGCCCACTCGCGCAGCCGCAGCACGTCCTGCCCGAGCTTGCTGCTCGGCCCGCCGAGCACCTCGGCGGCGTCGAACAGGCCCTCCCCCTCGTCCGCCGGGGTGCCCTCGTGCACCCGGTGCAGGCAGAGGTAGTTGGAGCGGCCCTTGAGCATCGCGAACAGCGGCCGGCGGCGCAGCACCGGGTGGAGCGCCTCGACGGTGCGCGGCAGGTCCCGCTCGACCAGCTGGCGCTGGAGGGCGAGCGTCGCGGTGGCGACCACCACGCGGTCGCCGTGCGCGAGCGCGGGCACCAGGTAGGCCAGGGACTTGCCGGTGCCGGTGCCGGCCTGGACGAGCAGGTGCTCGCCCTCGTCGACCGCGTCGGCCACGGCCGCGGCCATGGCGACCTGGCCGGGCCGCTCGACGCCGCCGACCGCGGTGACGGCGGCGTGCAGCAGCTCCGGGATGCGCGTCCGCGGGACGGGGGCCGGCGCGTCGTCGCCCGGCAGTGGCAGGGGTGCGGAGTCGTTCGTCATGACGCCGACCACCCTACGGCGCGGCACCGACAGTGCGGGGCCGCTGGGCGGGGAGAGCGGCGATCGCGCCGGGGTGGAGTGCGTTGGCGACCTGTCCGTGCACGGCGGCGCCCGGGCGGGCGGGGCGGTCGCGGTAGCCGTCGAGCAGCAGCCGGTTGCGGTTCAGGCAGAGCCGGTCGATGCGCGGGGTGAGCAGGTCGAACAGGGCGAACCGGTCGGCCAGCTCGGGGAAGCGCCGGTGGTGGGCGAGCACCTCGGCGCGCAGCAGCGCCCAGAAATCGGCCTCGGGGAGGCCGAGCTGCGCCTCGAACAGCGGGGCGAGATAGCGGTAGACGCCCACGAACAGTCCGGCGTGCAGGAACTGGCAGAGGAAGTCCGGCGGCCGGCGCAGCAGGACGCGGTCGGCCTCGGCGGGCAGGCCGTCGAGTTCCGGCAGGTCGCGGTCGGAGAGGTTGACGTCGTCCACGAAGTCCTTGACCGCCAGCCGGACGGGGACGTCGTGCTCGTCGAAGATCACGATGGCGTTCTCGCCGTGCGGGGAGAAGACGGTGCCGTAGCGGTAGAGGAAGTGCAGCAGCGGGGGCAGCATCGCCGCGAACAGCCGGCCGAGCCAGGCGTCGGGGGCGAGCCCGGAGCGGGTGACGAGCTCGGCGGCCAGCGCGCGGCCGTCGCTGCCGGTCTGCAGCAGGGCCGCAAGGGTGCGGCCGCGCTCGCCGGGTGCCAGGTGGCGGCCGAGCGGTTCGCGCCAGATGGCGCCGAGCAGCTCGCGGTACTGGTAGGGGACGCCGGGGAGGTCGGTGAAGTGCGGGTGGGCGACGGCGACCGAGGCGATCTCGCCGAGCAGCACCACGCGGCACTCGTCGCGCAGGTACGGGTCGCCGTCGCGGATGCCGTGGATCCAGTCGGTGACGGCCGGGGCGGCGAGGGTGCGCTCGGTGGGCAGGCCGCGCCAGACCATGGTGTTGAGCACGGCGAGCGGCAGCTTGACGGTGCACCGGTCGGGCCGGCTGACGTTGAAGAAACTGCGCACCGACTGCTGGGGCAGCCGCAGGTCGCGGTCGGGCGGCAGCGGGACGATCTCGCCGCCGGCGATCCAGGGGGCGAACAGCGGGACGACGATCTCGTCCCACTGCCAGGGGTGGACGGGCAGCAGTACGTACTCGTCGGCGCGCTCGCCGAGCAGGGCGCGGAACTCGCCGAGGCTGTCGAGTTCGCGCTCGTAGAGGTCGTCCGGGCCGCGGAACTCGGCGAGCGAGCGGTGCACCGCGAGCCAGGGCAGCCGCCGGGCGGTCCTGGCCTCGGGGGCCCAGCCGGCCGCGTCGGCGGCGGAGAAGCCGAGCCGGCCCTTGTTGGGGACGATCCACGGGTGGCCGCTCTGCCGGCCCTCCAGCTCGGAGTGCGAGAGGTCGGCGAGCTCGGCGGCGGTGAGCGGGTCGGCCAGCAGGTGGGCGTCGGCGATCAGGGTGGCGGTGAGTTCGCGCAGCAGGTGGCCGGTGGTCGGGCCGTCCGCGCCGAGCCGGCCCTGGGCGCGCTTGAGGAAGAGCAGCGGGTCCAGGCCCGGGTCGGTGGGGCAGTGCAGGGTGGCGGGGTCGATCCGCCAGCTGCCGTAGGCGCCGCGGCGGGCGGTGAAGCGGTACTCGTGGCCGCCGTCGAGGGCGACCAGGTGGCCGTCGGTGGCCGGGACGGGGTCGAGCAGCTCCTCGTAGGCGAATTCGGCGAGCATCTTGGCGAGCATGGCGCGGCAGGCGCTGCGCCAGAGGTCGGGGGTGAGCTGCGCGGGGCGGTGCAGCGGCGGGTCAGGGCTGTACTGCGGTGCCACGGGCGGCCTCCTCGGGGTGCGGCGGGGCCGCCGGGCCGGCGGGCGGGGCGAAGCTCGTCCAGGCGGTGCGGGCGGGCAGCGGGTGGAGCTCCTTGCCGGCGACGGCGTTGAGGATCACGGCGGCGCGGTGGGCGCCGAGGCCGAGGTCGGGGGTGCCGACGCCGTGGGTGTGGAGTTCGGCGTTCTGGACGTAGAGGCCGCCGGTGAGTTCGGGGCGGGTGGCGACCCGGTGGTCGAGGTCGACGCGGTAGCGGCCGTGCTCGTCCCACGCGACGAGGTGGGCGATCGGGTCGAGGGCGGCGGGCCGGGTGGCGCGGTACCCGGTGGCGAGCACCACGGCGTCGGTGCGAACGGTGTGCTCGGTGCCGGAGTCGGTGTGCCGGCAGTGCAGTTCGAGTCCGCCGCAGGGGCCGGCCTGGGCGGCCGTGACAGCGGTGCCGGGCATGATCTCGACCGGGTCGGTGCCGGGCGGGCGGCCGGTGGAGCGTTCGTAGAGCAGGTCGTGGATCGCCGCGAGGGTCTCGGCGCTGGCGGCCTTGTGCAGCTGCCACTGGGCGGGGACGAGGCGCTCGCGGACGGCGGCGGGCAGGCCGTGGAAGTAGCGGGTGTAGTCGGGGGTGAAGTGCTCCAGCCCGAGCTTGGAGTACTCCATGGGGGCGATCGCCCGGGTACGGCTGAGCCAGCGCAGCCTGGTGCCGTCGTCGGCGCGGCGGCGGAGCAGGTCGAGGAAGACCTCGGCGCCGGACTGCCCGGAGCCGACCACGGTGATGTCGCGGGCGCCGTCGAGGGCGGCGAGCCGGTCGAGGTAGCCGGCCGAGTGCCAGACCCGGGGGTGGCCGGTCAGCGCGGCGAAGGCCTCGGGGTGGGCGGGCCGGGTGCCGGTGCCGAGGACGACGTTGCGGGCCCACAGCCGGGTGCCGCCGGCCTCGGCGGCGAAGAGCTCCCGGCCGGCGTCCCAGTGCAGGGCGGTGACGGGCGTGCCGAAGCGGCAGTTGGGCAGCCGGTCGGCGGTCCAGCGGCAGTAGTGCTCGTACTCGCGGCGGGTGAGCTGGAAGCGCTCGGCGAAGTAGAAGGGGTAGAGCCGCTCCTGGTGGCGCAGGTAGTTGAGGAAGGACCAGGGGCTGGTGGGGTCGACCAGGGAGACCAGGTCGGCGAGGAAGGGCACCTGCATGCGGGCGCCGTCGATGAGCATGCCGGGGTGCCACCGGTAGGCGGGGGCGGCCTCGCAGAACACCGTGTCGAGGGCGTCGGTGCCGTCCGCGAGGGCGGCGAGCGAGAGGTTGAAGGGGCCGATCCCGACGCCGAGCAGGTCGTACGGCCGCTCGTCCGCCGGGGCGGGGCGGCCGGCCGCGGGCGCGGTGGCGGTGGCGCCTGGCGCGTTGGCGGCGGCGGGCGGCCGGTCGGCGGTGCGCGGGCGGATCATCAGGGCGGCCCGCTTGTCGGGGAGTTCGAGGTCGCCGGCGTGGTCGAAGCCGGCGCCGGCGAAGGCCCGGACGGAGGGGATGTTGCGGACGTCCGGTTCGGCGAGCACCCGGCGGCAGGCGGGCCGGCGGGCGAGGACGCGGTCGGCGAGGGCGCGGATGAGGGCGGTGCCCAGGCCCCGGCCGCGATGGTCGGCGGGGCCGATCAGCAGGTGGAGGCCGGTGTCGTGGGCCTGGGCGGGGTAGTGCCCGGCGAGCGGGTCGAGGTCGGCGCGGTACACCTCCCAGTAGCTCATCGGGACGCCGTCGAGCAGGCCGAGGCAGGGCCGGCTGCGGCCGTCGCCGTCGAGCTGGGCGCGCAGGTGGCGCTCGGTGGTGGCCGGCGGCCCGGCGAGCTGCCAGTAGGCGGCGACGGCGGGGTCGTTCATCCAGCCGGTGAGCAGCGGCAGGTCGTCGGGGAGGCGGACCGGACGGAGCCGGAACTCGCCGGCGGGGGTGGCCATCGGGCCCCAGTCGGCGATCCGGTCGAGCGGATCGGCGGCGCGGGTGCTCATGCGCCGGCCCCCGGGGTGCGGGCGGCGACCGGGTTGGCGAGGGCCACGTACACGGACTGGGTCTCGACCGGGCCGGTGAGTTCGTCGAGGCCGTGCAGCCGGGTGAGCAGGTTGGCCTTGCAGCGCAGGGTCGGCGCGTCCAGCAGGTGCTGCGGGAGGGTGGAGCCGGTGGCGGCGGCACGCGGGCCGGCCAGGAAGCGGCGGAGCGCGGCGAGCAGCACCTGTTCGTCGGCGAGCTGCTGGGAGCCGAACGCGCCGATCAGGCCGAGGACGTGGTTGATGCCGAGGTAGTAGGCGAAGCGCTCGTCGGCGACGTGGTCGGGGACGAAGGTGTCGCTGGCGGTACCGAGGCCGGGGAGCCGGGCGGTGAGCCGGTCGGCGTGCGAGGCGCGGTAGTAGTAGCCCTGGTTGTCGCGGTAGCGGCCGCCGGTGGGCCAGCCCTCGGCGTCGAGCAGGACGAGGCTGTTCTGCTGGTGGGCCTCCAGGGCGATGCCGGCCTGCCCGTCGAGCCAGAGGATCGGCAGGACGACGGCGTCGAGGTAGCGCAGGAACCATTCGGCGGCGACGGTCCGGGCGGTGCGGCCGGTGCGGGCGGCGAGTTCGGCGACGATCGTGGCCAGCCGGGAGCCGAGCCGGGCGGCGGGCTGTTCGGCGACGAGTCCGGCGAGGCAGGCGACCCGGTCGGCGGGGCCGAAGGGCTGCTGCCGCAGGACGGTGTCCAGGCCGGTGGGCTCGGGCAGGCCCGGGTGGTCGACGCCGATCCAGGCGGGGTCGCGGACGATGTCGAAGCCGGGGTGCGCGGCGCGCCACTCGGCGCCGAGGCCGGCGTCGAGGAGGCGGTGCACCTCGGTGCCGCGGTGGAGTTCCTTGCGGAGGTTCTCCCGGCGGGAGTTGGTGATCCGCAGGCCGAGCGAGAGCTTGAGCATCCAGGGGGTGCCGGGGCGGGTGACGGTGCGCACCGAGGAGGTGGGGTGCCAGGGTTCGCCGTGCGGGCCGAGGTCGTGCAGCAGGCCGGCCTCGAACAGTTCGGCGACGGCGGGGCGCAGCGCGAGTTCGCGGGCCTGCCAGGGGTGCAGGGGCAGGGCGGCGGTGCCGGACGGGAGGGCGGCGCCGTCGCCGAGGAGGGCGGCGGTGATCCGGTCGGCGGGGAGCCCGGTGGCGGAGTCGGCGGCGAGCAGGGTGCGGTCGACGGCGTACCAGTGGAGCCGGAAGGAGCCGTGGAGTTCGGGCGAGTAGGCGCGGCTCTGGGCGGGGCCGAGGCCGTCGCGGCTCTTGGGGGTGGGGTGCAGCGGGTGGCCGAGCAGCAGGGCCTGCTCGGCGCGGAGGAAGGGGTCCGGTTCGGCGGCCTCGGGGGTGCGGCGCCGGTGGGCGAGGATCTCGGCGGTGCGGGCGACCGAGTCGGCGACCCGGGCGACCAGGTCGGCGATCTGCCCCGGGTCGCGGTGGCCGGCCGCGCCGGCGATCAGGGCGGCGACGGTGACCGCGTCGACCGGGGCGGCGGGGCCGCCGGGGCCGGTGGTGAGGGCGACCGGGCCGAGGCGGTGCCAGCCGCAGGCCGACCAGTGCCGGACGGGGGCGCTGAGCTGGGCGGCGCCGCCGAGGACGGGGACGGTCAGCCGGCCGGCGGGGTCGGGGGCGGCGCCGCTCTCCCGGGCCCAGCAGCGCAGCAGGGCCTCGGTGCCGGCGTGTTCGGCGGCGGCGGCCGGGTCGGGGTCCAGCAGCGGGTCGTCGGCAGGTGGCAGTGGCGCGGTGCGGGGGCGGGCTCGGTGGGCAGCGGCCGGGCCGGGCGGGGCGGCGGGCGGGGCTCCGGTGAGGGCGGTGCTCAAGGCTGCTCCTTCGGCGCCCGCAGGGCCGGGCGCGGCCAGTCGAGCGGGTGCGCGGGGGAGGCACCCGGTCGGTCCAAGGGTTAACGGACGGGGTTGTGCGCCGACAAGATCACCTCACTCGTTAAGGTGAATACCCGCCGATCACTCACTCGTGGGGGTGGTGTGCGCTGACGGTGTGTCCGGGTCACGGTTGGGTGACCTCTTGTCAGGGAGGGCAACCGGTCGGCGGTTTCGTACGTGTCGGTGGTGGCAGACTGCACCGTCGGCAGGGGCACAGCGACGTCTGGGGGGCGGAGCCATGCGAAAGGGAATCGGGCGGGCGGGGCCGGTGGCGGTGTTCGGCGCCGCACTGCTGCTGGCGGTGGCGGCCTGTACGCCGGGGGGCGGGGGCGGCGCGGATCCGTCCGGCGGGCCCACCGCGGCCGGGCGGCTGACGCTGCCCTCGGACGTGCCGCCCGGGCTGCTGGCGGGTCTGCCGCGCAGCTGGGAGGAGCTGCGGCGGTGGCGGTTCGCCGACTGGGACGCCTGGGCGTCGCGGCACGTGTTCAGCAATCCGGTGGTGCGCGGCCTGTGGAGCCCGGACCGGATGGACGGCGCGCAGGCGCAGCCGCCCTCGCCGCCGGCCGCACCGCCGTCCCCGACGGCCGCCTCGGCGGTGCCGGACCCGGATCCGTCGCCGGTGGCGGCGGTGCCGGTGGAGCGCCCGTACACCCGCTACCCGGCCTCGGGGAAGGTGTTCTCGACGGCGCCGGGCGGCGGAACGGGCCAGTGCTCGGCGACCGTGGTGGCCGATCCTGCGCACCCCGGCAAGTCCGACCTGGTGTGGACGGCGGCGCACTGCGTGCACGAGGGCAAGGGCGGGGACTGGTACCGCAACCTGGTCTTCGTGCCCGCGTACAACAGCTCGGGCGCGGCGAGCGGGGGCCGGCGGGCGACGCTGGCGGAGGTCGCGCCGCTCGGGCAGTGGTGGGCGGACCGGGTGGTCACCTCGCCGCTGTGGCCGGTCGAGGGCGGGCACGGCGGGGACGCCGCGAACCAGTACGACTTCGCGATCCTGCACGTCCACGACCCGGACGGCGGGGGGCGGTCGCTGGAGGAGGCGATCGGCACCGCGGTGCCGGTCTGGTTCGACGCGCCGCGCACCGCACTGTCGGTCTCGGTGTGGGGCTATCCGGCTCTCAAGCCCTTCAACGGGCAGGAGTTGGACCGCTGCGACGGCGGCCGGCCGGTGAGCCGCTCGTTCGACCCGGCGCGGCCGGCGATGCTCACCGTGGGCTGCACCATGACGGCCGGCGCGAGCGGCGGCGGCTGGTTCGCCACCATGCCGGACGGCCGGCAGGCGCTGGTCAGCAACACCTCGATCGGCACCGCCGGGCACACCGCGCTGAGCGGGCCGTACCTGGAGAGCGTCGCCCGCCAGGCGCTCGCCTACCTGTCCCAGAAGTAACTCCGGTACGACGACACACACCAACGGGGAACGGAACACCATGCCGATCACCATCCGCCGCGCAGCGGCAGCCGCGGCCACCGCGGCGATACTCACCCTGTCCGTGACCGCCTGCGACCCGGAGGGCGGCGGCCAGGACGCCGCGCCGCCGGCGTCCGCCGCGGGCTCCGCCAAGCCCGGCCTGGACCTGTCGGCGGCGCTGAAGAACCTGAAGAACTGGTCCAAGGACGACTGGGCGAAGTGGGCGAACGCGCACGGCTTCACCCCGGAGAAGCTGAAGGGCTTCTGGGACCGGGCGAAGATGGACTCCGCCAAGGGCATGGAGGCGCAGGACGCCACGCTCCAGTCCGAGAAGATCGCGCCGGAGAACGACGCCCAGCCGCCCGCGAAGATCCCCGCCAAGGCGCAGGCGCACCCGTACTCGGCGAGCTCCGCGGTGCTCGGCAAGATCTTCATGAAGGTCGACGACCAGAGCAGTGCGGTCTGCTCGGGCACCGTGATCAGCGACCCGGCGCACCCGGGCAAGTCCAACCTGGTGTGGACGGCCGCGCACTGCCTGCACGAGGGCAAGAACGGCACCTGGTTCAAGAAGATGGCGTTCGTGCCCTCGTACAACCGCACCGGTGCCGCCTCGAAGGGCCGGGAGGCCGCCTTCGAGCAGGTCGCGCCGTACGGCGTGTGGACGGCGGACTACGCGGTGGTCTCCCCGCAGTGGGCGGAGGAGGGCGGCGAGCACGGTGGCCCGGTCAGCCAGTACGACTTCGGCATCATCCGGGTGCACAACGAGAACACCGCCGGCGGCCTCTCGCTGGAGGAGACGGTCGGCGGTTCGGTGCCGGTCTGGTTCAACGCGCCGCGCGCGCAGATCACCGGGGCGTCCGCCTACGGCTACCCGCAGGCCGCGCCGTTCGACGGACAGGAGCTGGAGCACTGCGACTCGCAGGTGCGTCCGGGCCGGCTCTCCTTCGACGCCGAGCGGCCCACCATGTACGTGATCGGCTGCACCATGACCGGCGGTTCCAGCGGCGGCGGCTGGTTCGTGCTGCGGGCCGGCAAGCCCGCACTGATCAGCAACAACTCGATCGGCCCGCGCCCGGCGGCGTGGATGGCCGGCCCGGCCCTGGGCGACCAGGCGAAGGCCATGCTCGACTACGTCAGCGGGCTGAAGGACTAGCGGATCGAGGGGCGGGCGCCCCGGCACGACGGCGCGGGCCCCGATCCGGTGTGGATCG
>NZ_JBHWBW010000269.1:0-10456 GCF_042735675.1 Kitasatospora sp. NPDC059571 | reverse complement strand
GGGGGGGCGCGCCCCCGCCCCCCCCGGGGCGCGGCCGGGCGGGTCAGTTCGGGGTGACGTACGCCCCGGAGATGCCGCCGTCCACCAGGAAGGTGTTGGCGGTCATGAAGGAGGAGTCGTCGGAGGCCAGGAAGGCCACCGCCGCGGCGATCTCCTCCGGCTCGGCGAACCGGCCGAGCGGGATGTGCACCAGCCGGCGCGCGGCCCGCTCCGGGTCCTTGGCGAACAGCTCCTGCAGCAGCGGGGTGTTCACCGGCCCCGGGCAGAGCGCGTTGACCCGGATGCCCTCGCGGGCGAACTGCACGCCGAGTTCGCGCGACATCGCCAGCACGCCGCCCTTGGAGGCGCTGTACGAGATCTGCGAGGTTGCCGCGCCCATCACCGCGACGAACGAGGCGGTGTTGATGATCGAGCCCTTGCCCTGGCGCTGCATGTGCGGGATGGCGTACTTGCAGCACAGATAGACGCTGGTGAGGTTGACCTCCTGGACGCGCTTCCAGGCCTCCAGGCCGGTGGTGAGGATGGAGTCGTCGTCCGGCGGGGAGATTCCCGCGTTGTTGAAGGCGATGTCGAGCCGGCCGTAGGTGTCGACGGCCTGCTGGAAGAGGTCGCGCACGGCGTCCTCGTCGGTGACGTCGACCTGCACGAACAGGCCGCCGACCTCGTTGGCCGCCTTGCCGCCGGCCTCCTCGTCGATGTCGGCGCAGACCACCTTGGCGCCCTCCTCGGCGAACCGCCGCGCGGTCGCCAGGCCGATGCCGCTGCCCGCACCGGTGATGACCGCCACCCGGCCGTCCAGTCGCTTGGTCATGCTGGTCACTCCTCCGTGGAGATGAAGACGTTCTTGGTTTCGGTGAAGGCGTTGAGGGCGTCCGGGCCGAGCTCGCGGCCCAGGCCGGACTGCTTGAACCCGCCGAACGGGGTCGAGTAGCGCACCGAGGAGTGCGAGTTGACGGAGAGGTTGCCCGCCTCCACGCCGCGCGCGACGCGCAGCGCCCGCCCGACGTCCCTCGTCCAGATCGACCCGGACAGGCCGTAGTCGGTGGCGTTGGCGATCCGCAGCGCGTCCTGCTCGCCGCGGAACGGCACGACCGCGACCACCGGGCCGAAGATCTCCTCGGTGAACGCCGGGTCGTCGTGCCGGACGGGGGCCAGCACGGTCGGCGGGTACCAGAAGCCGGGGCCCTCCGGCGCGCTGCCGCGGAAGGCCGGCTCGGTGACGTAGGACGCGACCCGCTCGCGGTGCGCGGCGGAGATCAGCGGCCCCATCTCGGTCTTCTCGTCCGCCGGATCGCCCACCCGCACCCCGCGGACGGCGGGCTCCAGCAGGGCCATGAAGTCGTCGTAGACGGACTCCTCGACCAGGATCCGGGAGCGTGCGCAGCAGTCCTGGCCGGCGTTGTCGAAGACCGCGTACGGCGCGGTGGCGGCGGCCTTGGCGAGGTCGGCGTCGGCGAAGACGATGTTGGCGCTCTTACCGCCGAGTTCGAGGGTGACCGGCTTCACCTGGGCGGCGCAGCCGGCCATGATCTCCTTGCCGACCCGGGTGGAGCCGGTGAACACCACCTTGCGCACCGCCGGATGGGTCACGAAGCGCTGCCCCACCACCGGGCCGCGGCCCGGCAGGATCTGCAGCACGCCCTCGGGCAGGCCCGCGCGCAGGGCGAGTTCGCCCAGCCGCAGGGCGGTGAGCGGGGTGAGTTCGGCGGGCTTGAGGACGACCGTGTTGCCGGCGGCGAGCGCCGGGGCGAGGCCCCAGGCGGCGATCGGCATCGGGAAGTTCCAGGGGACGATGATCCCGACGACACCGAGCGGCTCCTGGAAGGTGACGTCGATGCCGCCGGCCACCGGGATCTGCCGGCCGAAGAGCCGCTCGGGCGCGGCGGCGTAGTACTCGATGACGTCGCGGGCGTTGCCGGCCTCCCAGCGGGCGTTGCCGATGGTGTGGCCGGCGTTGGCGACCTCCAGGGCCGCCAGGTGCTCGCGGTCGGCGTCGACCTCGGCGGCGAACGCGCGCAGCAGCCGGGCCCGGTCGGCGGGGGCGACCCGGCGCCAGTCCTCGAAGGCGGCCTGGGCCCGGGCGATGGCGGCATCGGTCTCGGCGAGGCCGGCCAGGTCGACGGTGGTGATCACCTCCTCGGTGGCGGGGTTGACCACCTGGTAGCGGTCGGGGTCGGTCACGGGTGCTCCTCGGATGGGTGGGTGGGCCGGGGGCGGCCGGGGGCCCGGCGGGCGGTGCTCGGCGGGCGGGTGCTCAGCGGGCGGCCGCCGCGGTCAGGGCGGCGAACAGGCGGGTGTCCTCGGGGTCGGTCTCGGGGTGCCACTGGACGCCCAGGACGAAGCGGCGGCCCGGGAGTTCGAGGGCCTCCACGGTCTCGTCGCCGGCCCAGGCGACGGCCTGCAGGCCGGTGCCGAGCCGGTCGGCGGCCTGGTGGTGGTAGCAGGAGACCTTCGCCGAGCGGCCGAGGATCGCGCCGAGCCGGCTGTCCGGGCGGATGTGGACGGCCTGTCGGGCGAACTGCGCCGGCCCGCCGCGGTGGCCGTCCTCCGGCAGGTGCTGGACGAGCGAGCCGCCGAGGGCGACGTTGAGCAGCTGCATGCCGCGGCAGACGCCGAGCAGCGGCAGGTCGCGTTCCAGTGCGCCGGCGAGCAGTTCTGACTCCCAGGCGTCCCTGGCCGGGTGCGGCGGTCCGGTGTCGGGTCCGGGCGGTTCGCCGTAGCGGGCCGGGTCGATGTCGGATCCGCCGGCCAGGACGAGGCCGTCCAGCAGGTCGAGCAGCCGTCCGGTGCCGCCCGGTTGGGGCGGCAGGAGGACGGGCGTGGCGCCGGTGCGGGCCACCGCGTCCACGTACGTCTGCGGGAGGAGCGAGGCGGGCTGCTGCCAGATCGACCAGGCGGCCCGCTCCTGGTAGGTGGTGATCCCGACGACGGGGCGGCCGGTCACAGCCGCTCGAATCCGCGGCGCCGCTCCCAGTCGGTCACCGCCCGGTCGTAGGCGGCGAGTTCGACCCGTCCGGCGTGGGTGTAGTGGCGTACGACGTCCTTGCCGAAGGCCTCGGTGGCGGCGTCGCTGCCCTCGAAGGCGTCCACCGCGTCGCGCAGGGTGGCGGGCACCCGGGGCGCGTCGGAGGCGTACGCGTTGCCGGTGAACTCCGGCTCCAGTTCGAGCTGGTGCTCGACGCCGTGCAGGCCGGCGGCGATCAGTGCGGCGACCGCGAGGTAGGGGTTGACGTCACCGCCGGGGACGCGGTTCTCGAAGCGCAGCGAGGGGCCGTGGCCGACCACCCGCAGGGCGCAGGTGCGGTTGTCGCGTCCCCAGGCGATCGCGGTGGGCGCGAAGCTGCCGGGCACGTACCGCTTGTAGGAGTTGACGGTGGGGGCGAGCAGCAGGGAGAACTCGGCGAGGCAGGCGAGCTGGCCGGCCAGGAAGTGCTCCATGGTGCGGGAGAAGCCGTGCGGGCGGTCGCCGGCCATGACCGGGGCGCCGGCCGCGTCGCGCAGGCTGAGGTGGATGTGGCAGGAGTTGCCCTCGCGCTCGTCGTACTTGGCCATGAAGGTGAGGCTGCAGCCCTCCTGGGCGGCGATCTCCTTGGCCCCGGTCTTGTAGACGGAGTGGTTGTCGCAGGTGGTGAGGGCCTCGTCGTACTTGAAGGCGATCTCGTGCTGGCCGAGGTTGCACTCGCCCTTGGCGGACTCGACGGTCATCCCGGCGCCGGCCATGCCGTTGCGCAGGCGGCGCAGCAGCGGTTCGACCCGGGAGGTGCCGAGGATGGAGTAGTCGACGTTGTACTGGTTGGCCGGGGTGAGGCCGTGGTACGCGCGCTGCCAGGCCTGCTCGTAGGTGTCCTGGAAGACGATGAACTCCAGCTCGGTGCCGGCGAAGGCCTGCCAGCCGTAGCCGGCCAGGCGGTCCAGCTGGCGGCGCAGGACCTGCCGCGGGGAGACGGTGACCGGGCGGCCGTCGTGGTGGTGGACGTCGCACTGGACCATGGCGGTGGCGGGGTGCCAGGGCACCAGGCGCAGGGTGTCGTAGTCCGGGGTGAGGACGAGGTCGCCGTAGCCGTTCTCCCAGGAGGAGATCTCGTAGCCGTCGACGGTGTTCATCTCGGTGTCCACGGCGAGCAGGTAGCCGCAGCCCTCGGCGGTGCCGGGCACCACGTCGTCGAGGAAGTAGCGGGCGGCGAGCCGCTTGCCCTGGAGCCGGCCCTGCATGTCGGTGAGGGCGAGCACGACCGTGTCGATCTCTCCGGCGTCGACCAGGGCGCGCAGTCGGTCGAGGGTGAGCCGGGCGGTGGCGGTCATCGGGTCTCCAGTTCGGCTTCGAGGGCGGCGAGCTCCTCCGGCGTGCCGTGGACCTTCGGTCCGGTGAACCAGCGCCGCGCGGAGACCAGCCACCACAGGCCCGCGAAGCCGAGGACGACGCCGACCGCGACGGGCGTGTAGTTGAAGCTGGTGGTGGTGACGGGGCTGACGGTGGGCAGCATGAACAGGACGGTGATCACGGCGGTCCAGCCGACCGCCACGATGCCGATGATCCTGCTCCAGCGGCCCAGATGCCAGGGGCCGCGCGGGAAGGCGTCACCCTGGCGCAGTCGGAGGAATGTCGGGATGACGTACGAGATGTACAGGCCGATCACCGAGATCGAGGTGACGGCGGTGTACGCGGTGGAGTTCCACAGGGCGGGCAGGCCGAGCAGCAGGGCGCCGCCGGTGGCGAGCCAGACCGCGTTGGTGGGGGTGTGGGTGCGCGGCGAGATGCGGTGCCAGAGGGCGGAGCCGGGCAGTGCGCCGTCCCGGGAGAAGGCGTAGATCATCCGGGAGTTGGCGGTGACCGAGGCCATGCCGCAGAAGAACTGGGCGCCGATCACGATGAGCAGCAGGACCTTGGCACCGGTGGTGCCGATCGCGTCGATGAAGATCTGGGCGGGCGGGACGGCGGTGGGGCTGGCGAGCGCGCCGTCGTAGTCCCGGATGGCGAAGGTGATGCCGAGCAGCAGGATCCAGCCGGCGACCAGGGAGACGGTGATGGCGTTGACGATGCCGCGCGGGCCGGCCCGGTCGGCGGCGTGGGTCTCCTCGGTCATGTGGGCGGAGGCGTCGTAGCCGGTCAGCGTGTACTGGGCGAGCAGCAGGCCGAGCATGGCGACGTAGAACTGGTTGTGGAAGCCGGTCTTGTTGACGAACTCGGTGAAGACGAACGACGCGGAGGCGTGCCGGTCGGGCAGCAGGGCGAGCGCGCCGACGATCACCGCGACACCGGCCAGGTGCCACCAGACGGAGACGTTGTTGAGCACGGCGACGAGCCGGACGCCGCGGGTGTTGAGCAGGCCGTGCAGGAGCAGGATGACGGCGAAGATGCCGACGGTGTGCGCGGGGGTGGCGGAGAAGCCGAACTGGAGGTCGAGGAAGGCGTTGGTGAAGAAGGCGGCGCCGTAGTCGACGCCCGCGGTGACCGCGACCTGGCCGAGGAAGTTGAACCAGCCGGTGAACCAGCTCCAGGCCGCGGCGCGGGTGGTGGCGAGCTTCGCGGACCAGTAGTAGAGCCCGCCCGCGGTGGGGTAGGCGGAGCAGATCTCCGCCATCGCGAGGCCGACGCAGAGGGTGAGGGCGCCGACCAGCGGCCAGCCCCAGATGATCATCGCCGGTCCGCCGGCGTTCATGCCCGTCCCGTACAGGGTGAGGCAGCCGGAGAGGATCGAGACGATGGAGAAGGAGACGGCGAAGTTGGAGAAGCCCGACATCGAGCGGGCGAGCTCCTGGGTGTAGCCGAGTTCGTGCAGCCGCTGTTCGTCGGCGGAAACGGCCGGTGCGGTCGCCGGAAACACCGGCGCGGCAGGCTGGTCGGGTGGCGGTTCGGCAGGCATGGGCGCACCCCTGGGGGTCGGCGGTACCGAGGAGGGCGCGCCCACGTCGGTGTGGAGCACCCGGATTCAATGGACTGGAAACAGACCATTGAGCTGATGCGCAGCATCGTTCCGCGCGGGTCGGGCCCGCGTCAAGAGGGATCGCCGGATCGCCCGCCGGTCCGGGGCGCACCGTGGTGCGGCGCCGGCGCGCGGGTACGATGCGCCCGTGGACGAGGCACCGATCGACTGGCAGGCCGGCGCGATCTTCCGGCCCGTCCGGACGGGGAACGCCTTCGAGGAGACCGTCGAGCGGCTGCTCCAGGCGATCAAGCTGGGCGTTTTCGGGTACGGCGACCGGCTGCCCGCCGAGCGCGACCTCGCCGCCCGGCTGGGCGTCGGCCGGGAGACCCTGCGCGAGGCGATCCGCTCGCTGCAGCAGGCGGCCTTCGTGGAGTCCCGGCGCGGCCGCTACGGCGGGACCTTCGTGACCTACCGGATGCCGCCGCCGGACGTCGCCGAACTGCGCCGGGCCGTACTGGACATGGGCGAGGAGCTGCAGGACGCGCTGACCTACCGGCTGGTGCTGGAGACCGGCGCCGCCGAGACGGCCGCGCGCCGGGCCCTCGGCGAGGAGCAGCAGGCCTACCTGCGGCAGCGGCTGGCCGATCTGGAGGGCGCCGGGCCGGAGGAGTACCGGCAGCTCGACTCGCGGTTCCATCTGGCGATCGCCGAGCTCACCGGGTCCCGCTCGCTGGCGACCAGCATCGCCGAGGCCCGGATGCGGCTCAACGACCTGCTGAACGCCATCCCCATGCTGGAGCGCAACATCGAGCACGCCGCCGACCAGCACCGCGCCATGGTCGACGCGATCCTGGCCGGGGACGGCGAAGGCGCGCGGCGCGCGACCGAGGAGCACCTGGGTGCCACGGCCGCGCTCCTGCGCGCCTTCCTGGGGTGATGCGGGGCCGAGGGGCCGTCAGCGGTAGGCCGGCAGGCCGGTGAGCGCCTGGCCGACGACCAGGGTGTGGATCTCGCTGGTGCCCTCGTAGGTGAGCACCGACTCCAGGTTGTTGGCGTGCCGCAGCGGCGAGTACTCCAGCGAGATGCCGTTGGCGCCGAGGATGGTGCGGCACTCGCGGGCGATCGCGATCGCCTCCCGGACGTTGTTCAGCTTGCCGACGCTGATCTGCTCGGGGCGGATCCGGTCCTGCTCCTTGAGCCGGCCGAGGTGCACGGCGAGCAGGGCGGCGTTGTTCAGCGCCACCGCCATGTCCGCGAGCTTGCGCTGGGTGAGCTGGAAGCCGCTGATCGGGCGGTCGAACTGGATCCGCGCGTCGCCGTACGCGAGCGCCGTCTGCAGGCAGTCGCGGGCGGCGCCGACCGCGCCGAACAGGATGCCGAAGCGGGCCTCGTTCAGGCAGGACAGCGGCGCGCCGAGGCCGCGCGCGTGCGGCAGCTGCGCGGAGGCCGGCAGCCGGACGTCGTCGAAGCTCAACTCGGCCGTGGTGGAGGCCCGCAGGGACAGCTTGCGCTTGATCTCGTGGGCGGTGAAGCCGGGGGTGCCGCGCGGCACCAGGAAGCCGCGCACGCCCTCCTCGGTGGCGGCCCAGACGGTCGCGATGTCGGCGATCGCGCCGTTGGTGATCCACATCTTGGCGCCGTTGAGGATCCAGTCCTCGCCGTCGCGCACCGCGCGGGTCCGCATCCCGGCCGGGTTGGAGCCGAAGTCCGGCTCGGTGAGGCCGAAGCAGCCGATCGCCTCGCCGGCCGCCATCCTCGGCAGCCACTCCTGCTTCTGCTCCTCGGAGCCGTAGCGGTGGATGGAGTACATGGCGAGCGAGCCCTGCACGGAGACGAAGCTGCGGAAGCCGGAGTCGGCGGCCTCCAGCTCCAGGCAGGCCAGGCCGTAGGAGACCGCGCCCGTCCCGGCGCAGCCGTAGCCCTCCAGGTGCATGCCGAGCACGCCGAGCTTGCCGAGCTCGGGGGCGAGCTCGCGCGGGAAGTGCGCGTTCTCGTACCACTCGGGGAGGTTCGGGCGGACCCGGTCGGCGAGGAAGCGGGCCACCGTCGACTGGATCTCGCGCTCCTCCTCGGTCAGCAGCGAGGGGATGTCCAGCAGGTCCAGCGGGTCCTTCATCGGGCCGGTCACAGGGGGTCTCCGTTCACGTCGTCGTGGAGGGTGTGGAGCGGGGTGTCGAGCCAGGCGGTCAGTTCGCCGGTGTGCTCGCCGAGCCGGGGCGGGGCCAGGCGGTACCCGGGCGGGGTGCGGGAGAGTCCGATCGGGTTGGCGACCAGGCCGTCCGCGGTGCGCGGGGCCAGGCCGAGGCGCTCGGCGAGGGCGAAGGCGCCGGCGAGGTCGTTCACCGGGCCGCACGGTACCCCGAGCGGGGTGAGGTGTTCGAACCAGGCCGCGGCGGTGCGCTGCTTGAGCACCGGTCCGAGCAGGGCGGCGAGCTCCTCGACGCGGGCGACCCGGTCGGCGTTGGTGGCGAACCGGGGGTCGTCGGCGAGGTCCGGCACCTCCAGGCCGCGGCAGAGCGCGCCGAACTGCCGGTCGTTGCCGACCGCGATCACCAGCGGGCGGTCGGCGGCCCGGAACACCTCGTACGGGGCGATCGACGGGTGGCGGTTGCCGAGCACGCCGGGCACCACACCGGCCAGGGTGTAGCCGGCCGCCTGGTTGACCATGCTCGACAGCAGCGTGGAGAGGAGGTTGACCTCGACCAGCTGGCCGCGGCCGGTGGCGTCCCGGTCGCGGAGCGCCGCGAGCACGCCGATCGCGGCGTGCAGCCCGGTCAGCACGTCCACCAGGGCGACCCCGGCCTTCACCGGCTGCCCCGGCCCCGGGCCGGTGACGCTCATCAGCCCGCCGACCGCCTGCACCAGCAGGTCGTAGCCGGGCAGCGCGGCGCCCTCGCCCGGGCCGAAGCCGCTCACCGAGCAGTACACCAGCCCGGGGTTGGCCTCCTGCAGGTCCCGGTAGGCCAGGCCGTGGCGGGCCATCGTGCCGGGCCGGAAGTTCTCGAACAGCACGTCCGCGCGCCGGGCGAGCTCGCGGGCCCGGCGCAGGTCGTCCGGGTCGCGCAGGTCGAGGGCGAGCGAGCGCTTGTTGCGGTTGACGGACAGGTAGTAGGCCGCCTGCCCGTCGTCCGCGTACGGCGGCCCCCAGGCGCGGGTGTCGTCCCCGCCGGCCGGGTGCTCGACCTTGACCACGTCCGCGCCGAGGTCGGCGAGCAGCATGGTCGCGTACGGCGCGGCCAGCACCCGGCCGAAGTCCGCGACAAGCACGCCCGCCAGCGGCCCGCGCCGGTCGTCCGTTCCCGTGCCCACCTGCAACTCCTTCGTTCGGTGTGCCGCTCATTGTGGTCGCAGCGGGCGCCGCCGCGCAGGGGACAGAGTGGAGTGCCCGACCGCCTCTCCACTGGACGATCCGTCCAGCGGCCGCGGCGGAGGCACCCCGCGGGCCGGACCGTTGACGGCCGGCCCGGCCGCTGACACGATCACCCGATGACCGCCGCTCCCCCCACCGGCCCGATCCGCCTCCGCAGCCTCTGGCAGCGCGTGGTGCTGGCGCTCTGCGGCGCCGTCCTCCTGCTGATCTCCGTGGAGATGCTCGTCCGCGGCCCGTGGGGCGCCCGGGTGCTGTACCTCGTCACCGGGACCGCCGCCGCCTGGTGGATCTGGCGGGCCGTCCGGCTCGGCGTGACCCTGGACGGCTCGGGCGTGGTCAGCCGCGGCATGGAGCGGACCCACCGCACCCCGTGGTGCCGGATCGCCTCGGTCTCCGCGCAGACCCTCCCCGGCCCGGGCCTGGGCACCGTCACCACCCTGGTGCTCACCCGCTACGACGGCGAACCGGTCGCGCTGCGCGGCATCGGCGGCTACGCGAGCGACCGCGACGCCGGCCGGATGCGCGAGCTGCAGGACCGGATGGAGGCGGTACGCACGGCCCACCGGGCCGGCTGCGACACCTGCCCCGCCGGCGTCTGACCCCGGGCGGCTCACGGCCCGGCCCGCTCCCCGGGCCGTTCCCCGGACGGCGGCCAGACGGTGAGGGCCATCAGCAGTTCGGCCCGTACGTGCGGTGAGTCGAGGTCGGTGCCGAGCACCGCTCGGGCCCGGTCGATCCGCGTCCGCAGGGTGTGCCGATGGACGCCGAGCGCACCGGCCGCCGCCTCCCACTGGCCGTGGTGCTCCAGGAACGCCCGCAGCGAGGCCAGCAGTTCGGTGCCGTGCCCGGCATCGTGGTCGGCGAGCGGGCCGAGCCGCGCCCGGGCCAGCCCGGTCAGCACGGCCCGCGCCGCGGGATCGGCGGCGAGGGCGCTGCCCGCCAGCGCGGTGTACCGGACGAGGCCGGTGCCCGGGCCGGCCGCGGCGGCGCTGCGCGCCTCCTGCCAGGCCGCCCGGACGCCGTCGGGCCGGTGACGGTCGCTCAGACCGGCCCGGCCGCCGGCCGCCGCGGCCAGGGCCTGCACGGCCGCCTCCCCGGGTCCCTCGGCCGCCCCCCCCGCCGCCCCCCCCCCCGCGCCCCCCCCGCCCCCCCCCCCCGGGCCCCCCCCCCCCCCGCCCCCCCCCCCCCCGGGCACAACCCACCGCCCCCCCCCCCCCCC
>NZ_JBHWBW010000268.1:0-10457 GCF_042735675.1 Kitasatospora sp. NPDC059571 | reverse complement strand
GCCTCCGGCCCGCTCAGCCGGCCAGGTGGCCGCCGCCGATGCCGCTCAGCAGGCTGCCGACCGGGCCGATGCCGCCCAGCAGGTCGGCCGGGTTGGAGCCCAGCGAGGGCACGCCGCCCAGCCGGTTCTCGGCGGCCGGGGTACCGGTCAGCGCGCCCAGGGCGTCGGCGCCCGGCAGCGACCGGGTGAGCCCGCCGGTGGGCAGCGCACTGGTCAGCGTCCCGGTGGGCAGGCCGCCGGTCGGCAGCGCGCCGGTGACCGTGCCCAGCGGGGAGCCGGCGCCGGCGCTGCGGGTGCCGGGCACCGAGGGGAGCAGCTTGCCGGCGACGGCCGGGCCCGCGCGGTCGACCAGGGCGGGGGCGACCTGGCCGGCGATGGTGGAGAGCGCGCCGGTGGCGGCGGTGGTCTTGCCGGCGGTGTTGGTCACCGGGCCGAGCGCCTGGTCGGCGTCGGGCAGCGCGGCGGCCACGGTGTGGCCGGCCGCGTCGCTGGTGGCCGGGACGCCGGTGGCGACGGTCGCGGCACCGGTGGCGCCCGCGGACTGGCCGAGCTCGTGGGCCGCGTCCTGCACGGTGCCGCCGGGGGAGTCGAGCTGGGTGAGGCCGGATCCCAGGTCGGTCCCCTGCGGCACCAGGTCGGCGGCCGAGGCGGAGCCGGCCGCGATCAGCGGGGTCGCGCCTGCCGCGACGAGCAGGGCGGCCTGGGCGATCCGGCGCTTGAGGGGGTGAGACATGGTGCTCCTAAAGGATGAGGACAGGGCGGTCCGACGGGCGGACACCGTGCTTACCGCTCAGGAGGCGGGAAGGTTTCGGCCGGTAAAGGTAAAGTGCAGGTAAAGATCAGACGATCGTCTTTCCGGCATCCGCGACATCCCGGGCATCGGGCACCGACCCGCAGAACCGTCACTTCCCTTGCCGGGGAAGGTCCGTACCGACCCGGTCGGCCATGCCCACGGGCCCCGGGTCGACCCCCGGAGGCGGTCCACCGGGGTTGACCGGATTCACCCGCCGGGCGGTAACCCGCTCATACGTCCGTCAACGTACCGTCACGCCTTCGCGGGCGCCCCGAGGGTGACCAGCACCCGGTCGGCGGGGGCGTTCTCGGCCTGCGGCCGCCAGCCGTCCGACGGCCGGTCGAACCGCCACACCTTGCCGTCGTACGCGACCGCGCCGATCCCCAGCTCCTGCGCCTGCGCGACCGCCCACTGGGCCACCGCCCAGCCGGACTGCCGCAGCGCCTCCGGCCCCGCGCCCGCCGAGGCCGACGCCTGCGGGCTGAGCGCCAGCACCGGGCGCGCGTCCTTGGCGGCCGGCGCGGCCGGACCGACCGCCACCACCCGGCCGAACTCCCGGCGGACCCGCTCGGTGACGTCCTGTGAGCGGCGGGCCGGCGAGGACGGCGGGGCCGCCGCCGGGGTCCCCGCCGCAGCGGCCGTGCCCGAGGACGCGGCCGGCGACGCCGCGGAGGCGGCCGCGGCCGGGTCGGCAAGCTCGTGCACCACGCAGTTCAGCGCCGCCGGCTCACGGCCCGTCAGCACCGAGGAGACCAGCGTCGCGTTGGACTCGTGCTTGGCGTACGCCTGCGGGTAGCCGCTCTTCTGCACCTGCTGGGCGGCGTCGGTCAGCGGCATCCGGGCGTAGCCGGGCACCTTGACCAGGCCGTCCAGGAACTTGTTGGTGGCGTACACCGGGTCCTGGATCTGCTGCGCGGTGCCCCAGCCCTGCGACGGCCGCTGCTGGAACAGGCCGATCGAGTCGCGGTCGCCGCCTTCCAGGTTGTGCAGCTTGGACTCCTGCATCGCGGTGGCCAGCGCGATCGTCACGGCCCGCTCGGGCAGGCCGCGGGAGAGCGCCACCGAGGCGATGGTGGCCGCGTTCGCCGCCTGCTCCAGGTCCAGCGTGCCGGAGCCCGCCGCCGTGGTGATCCGGCAGCCCTCGGGCGGGACGGTCAGCCGGTCCCGGTTGAACCAGAGCACCACCCCGGCCGCCAGCGAGAGCACCACGAGGCCGATCAGCAGCCGGCGCACCAGACGGGAGCGGCGCCGCCGCCTGCCGCCGGGCGCCGCCACGGCGCCGCCCGCTGTGCCATCCGCCCGCTCGGCCACCGGCCGCCCCTCTCGTTCGCTCCGTCGCCCGCACACCGTACCCACTCGGACGGCCGTGCGGTCCGCACGGTTGCGCCGGGCACCCTCCGCGGGGCCCGGCACCGATACGCTAAACCACCATGAGCAGCCCGAACACGCCCCTCGACCTGAGCCTCGACGGCGGTGCGCTGACCGCCCTGCTGGTCGACCTCCCGTCCGTCAGCGGCGACGAGCAGGCCCTCGCCGACGCGGTCGAGGCCGCGCTGCGGGAGCTCCCGCACCTGACCGTCGACCGGTTCGGGAACAACGTCGTCGCCCGCACGGACCTCGGCCGCGCCGAGCGGGTCCTGCTCGCCGGGCACCTGGACACCGTGCCGATCGCCGACAACCTCCCCTCCCGCGTCGAGGGCGACCTGCTCTACGGCTGCGGCACCTCGGACATGAAGTCCGGCGTCGCCGTGCAGCTGCGCCTCGCCGCGACCCTCGCCGAGCCCAACCACGACCTCACCTTCGTCTTCTACGACTGCGAGGAGATCGAGGCCTCCCGCAACGGCCTGGGCCGGCTCGCCGCCGAGCGGCCCGACTGGCTCGCCGCCGACTTCGCGGTGCTGATGGAGCCCAGCGGCGCCGTGGTCGAGGGCGGCTGCCAGGGCACCCTGCGGGCCGACGTCGTCCTCACCGGCACCCGCGCCCACTCGGCCCGCAGCTGGCTGGGCGACAACGCCGTCCACAAGGCCGTCGAGGTGCTGCGCCGGCTCTCCGACTACGCCCCGCGCCGGGTCGTCATCGACGGCCTGGAGTACCGCGAGGGCCTGAACGCGACCCGGATCGACGGCGGGGTGGCCGGCAACGTCATCCCCGACGAGTGCCGGGTGCACGTGAACTTCCGGTACGCGCCGGACCGCTCCGAGGAGGAGGCGGCCGCGCACGTGCACGAGGTCTTCGCGGGCTTCGAGGTGACCGTCACCGACACCGCGCCCGGCGCGCTGCCCGGCCTGGACCGGCCCGCCGCGCAGGCCTTCCTGGCGGCCGTCGGCGGCGAACCGCGGGCCAAGTTCGGCTGGACGGACGTCGCCCGGTTCAGCGCGCTCGGCATCCCCGCGGTCAACTACGGACCCGGCGACCCCAACCTCGCCCACAAGCGCGACGAGCACTGCTCGCTGACCGCGATCGCCGAGGTCGAGGCCCGGCTGCGGGCCTGGCTGACCGGCGCCTGACAGCCACCGGGCGGTTGCCCGCCGTTCGCCGAAATCGGTGGACGGCGGGCGTAGGGTTTCGTCATGACAGGCACTGGAGACGAAAAGCACTACGGGCACGGTCCCGAAGAAGTCGACGCGCCCGAACGCAAGAAGCCCTGGCCGGAGAAGCAGAAGGGCCCCGTGCTGCTGCGTCGCGACCAGGTCGGCACCAGCACCACCGACCAGCGGCTGCTGGACACCACCGGCCCCACCGACTGGCTGCACACCGACCCCTGGCGGGTGCTGCGGATCACCTCGGAGTTCGTCGAGGGCTTCGGCGCGCTCGCCGAACTGCCCGCCGCCATCAGCGTCTTCGGCTCCGCCCGGACCGCGGTCGACTCGCCCGAGTACGCGGCCGGCGTGGCCATCGGCCGCGCGCTGGCGGAGGCCGGCTACGCCGTGATCACCGGCGGCGGGCCGGGCGCCATGGAGGCCGCCAACCGCGGCGCCTCCGACGCCGGCGGCCTGAGCGTCGGCCTCGGCATCGAGCTCCCCTTCGAGCAGGGGCTCAACGAGTTCGTCGACCTCGGCCTGAACTTCCGCTACTTCTTCGTCCGCAAGACGATGTTCGTGAAGTACGCGCAGGGCTTCGTGGTGCTGCCGGGCGGACTCGGCACGCTCGACGAGCTCTTCGAGGCGCTCACCCTGGTGCAGACCCGCAAGGTCACCCGCTTCCCGGTGATCCTCTTCGGCAGCGCCTACTGGGGCGGGCTGGTCGAGTGGCTGAAGAACACCCTGATCGCCCAGGGCAAGGCCTCCCAGCACGACCTGGAGCTCTTCCACGTGGTGGACGAGGTCGAGGACGTGCTGAAGATCCTGGCCGAGACCCGGCGGCCGAACGGCACCGCGGTCTGACCCGGGCGGCGCCTACGCGAGCCCCCGGCGGGCCACCGCCGGGGGCCGGGTGCCCCGGATGGAGGCGACCATGTCGAGCACCTGGCGGGTCTCGGCGACCTGGTGCACGCGGTACACCTGCGCGCCCAGCCAGGCGGAGACCGCGGTGGTCGCCAGGGTGCCCAGCAGGCGCTCGTCCACCGGCCGGTCCAGCGTCTCGCCGACGAAGTCCTTGTTGGAGAGCGAGACCAGCACCGGGAAGCCGGTCGCGGTCATCTCCGGCAGCCGCCTGGTGGCCTCCAGCGAGTGGCGGGTGTTCTTCCCGAAGTCGTGGCCCGGGTCGATGATCAGCGCGTCCCGCCGCACGCCCAGCCCGGCGGCGCGCTCCGCCAGGCCCACGGTGACCTCCAGGATGTCGGCCATCACGTCCTCGTACCCGACCCGGTGCGGCCGGGTGCGCGGCTCGGCGCCGCCCGCGTGGGTGCAGACCAGGCCGACGTCGTACCGGGCGGCGACCTCGGCGAGCTTCGGGTCGACCCCGCCCCAGGCGTCGTTCAGCAGGTCCGCGCCGACCTCGCAGACCGCCTCGCCGACCTCGTGCCGCCAGGTGTCCACGCTGATCACCGCCCCCGGGTGGCGCTTGCGCAGCTCGGCCACGAACGGGACGGTGCGGCGCAGCTCCTCCTCGACGGTGACCTCGTCGCCGGGGCCGGCCTTGACCCCGCCGATGTCCAGGACGGCCGCGCCCTCGGCCACCGCGCGGTCGGCGGCGGCGAACGCGGCCTCGTCCGCGAAGGTGGCGCCCCGGTCGAAGAAGGAGTCCGGGGTGCGGTTCACGATGGCCATGATCACGAGTTCGTCCGCGCCGAACTCGCGCGGGCCCAGACGCAGTGCCACCGGAATCTCCTCCACAGCTCGCCCGGGTGCAATGATGGGCCCCGGCCTGTCCGGGGACCATGATCCCACCATTGCCGGAGACGGGCCGCGGAGTATCGGAGGCGGCTCGTGTTCTGGGTGATCGTGGCGGCGATGGCCGTGGTGGTCGGCGGTGCGGCGCTGGTGGCGCTCGGCGGGGGCGGCGTCCTCCCGGAGGCGGTGCCGGACCGGATGACGCCCCGGCTGCCCGAGGACCGCCCGCTGGCCCGGCACGACGTGGACGGGCTGCGGCTGCCGATGGCGCTGCGCGGCTACCGGATGGACGAGGTGGACGACGTCCTCGACCGGCTCGGTGCCGAGCTGGCGCTGCGGGACTCCCGGATCGCCGAGCTGGAGGCCGCCGCGGTGGTCCGCGGCGCGGTCGAGGCGGCGCCCGACCTCGCGGTGCAGGACGAGACGCTGCCCGGCCTGGAGGCCTTCGCCGCCGTGGTCGAGCGGCCGGCCCCGACGGCAGACGCCCCGACGGCAGACGCCCCGGCCGAGGCGGCCGCGGCCGGCGACGAGCAGGCCGAGCAGCAGGCCGCCGAGGAGCCCGACGGGCCGGCCGCGGACGCGGCGGCCGGGGCCGACCTGGAGAAGAAGCAGAAGTGAGCGACGAGGCGGCCGCGGCCGGCGCGGTACCCGGACCGGACGGGCTGCTCCGCTGCGGCTGGGGGCTGTCGGCGGACGACTACCGCGCCTACCACGACACCGAGTGGGGCCGGCCGGTGCACGGCGACGGCCCGCTGTTCGAGCGGATCAGCCTGGAGGCCTTCCAGTCCGGGCTCTCCTGGATCACCATCCTGCGCCGCCGGGAGGGCTTCCGGGCGGCCTTCGCGGGCTTCCGGATCCCCGAGGTGGCGGCCTTCGGCCCCGCCGACGTGGAGCGGCTGCTCCAGGACCCGGGGATCATCCGCAACCGGGCCAAGATCGAGGCGACCGTGGCGAACGCCCGCGCCGCGCTCGACCTGGACGGCGGCCTCGACGCACTCGTCTGGCAGTACGCGGCCGAGCCCGGCCGGCCGGCGCCCCGGACGCTCGCCGACGTGCCGGCCGTGACCCCGGAGTCGACCGCGCTGGCCAAGGACCTGAAGAAGCACGGCTTCCGCTTCGTCGGCCCGACCACCGCCTACGCGCTGATGCAGGCCTGCGGCCTGGTCGACGACCACCTGGCGGACTGTCACGTCCGTACGGCGGCCGCCGACCCGGGCCGCGGCTGAGGGCTCAGCGGCCGACGTAGCGCGGGGTCTCCTTGGCCACGAACGCGCGGACGGCGATCGTGTGGTCCTCGCTCGCCCCGGCCAGCGTCTGCAGCTCGTCCTCCTTGTCGAGCAGCTCGCTCAGCGAGTGCGACGCGCCGTAGGCCAGCGACTCCTTGACGGCGCCGTAGGCGACGGTCGGTCCGGCCGCCAGCTCCGCCGCGAACGCCCTTGCGGTCTCCGCGAGTTCGGCGGCCGGTACGACCCGGGTGGCGAGCCCGAGGGTGAGCGCCTCGGAGGCCTTCACGGTGCGCGGCAGCATCAGCAGCTCGGTCGCCCGGGCGTGCCCGACCAGCCGGGGCAGCGTCCAGGAGACGCCCGAGTCGGCGGTCAGCGCGACCCCGACGAAGGACGTGTTGAAGCCCGCGGTGTCGGCGACGATCCGGAAGTCGCAGGCGAAGGCCAGCCCGGCGCCCGCGCCGGCCGCCACGCCGTTGACCGCGGCGATCGTGGGCTTGCGCATCCCGGCGAGCGAGCGCAGCAGCGGGTTGTAGTGCTCCGCGACCGTCCGCAGGGCGCCCTCGCCGGTCTCCTCGGCGCGCTTCAGCAGCCCGAGGTGCTCCTTGAGGTCCTGCCCGACGCAGAACGCCCGGTCGCCCGCGCCGGTGAGCAGCACCGCGCGCACCGCCGGGTCGGCGGCGGCCCCGGCGACCGTGTCGCGCAGGGCCACCTTGGTGGCCACGTCCAGTGCGTTCATCGCGTCCGGGCGGTTGATGGTGATGACGGCGAGCGCGCCGTCGAGCTCGTAGCGCACGGGGTCGGACATGGGCGAGGGCTCCCTGCGGGTGGTGGGGCGGTCGGGGCGGCGGGCCGGTCGGGCCGGCCGTCCTGATCAGGATGGCCCAGTCCGCGGCCGCCTGGGGAGTGTGAGGTAGCGCACCTCCGCGGGCCGCGCCGGGTAGCGCCCGAATGGGGCTTCTGGCTGGTGATGGACCGGTATGGGAGGGTGCGGTCGCCGTTGCCCAGAGAGTGATGTTGGTCATCGGGGTGCGGGATGCGGGATAATGGCTTCCGATCAATGCGTTCGATACCGGCGGTGGACGGACCTCCGGTACGTAGCTGAGCGGTTGCAGGAAGGGGAACGAGCATGGCGGCCATGAAGCCGCGGACGGGTGACGGCCCGCTCGAGGTCACCAAAGAGGGGCGGGGCATCATCATGCGAGTTCCGCTCGAGGGCGGCGGTCGCCTGGTGGTGGAGCTGACGCCCGATGAGGCGGAGGCCCTGGGCGAGGCTCTGAAGAAGGCCTGCGGCTGACGCAGCGGGTGCTCATCCTCATCTCCTGGAGATGCCGGCAGGGCCCGGATCCGATCAGCGGATCCGGGCCCTGTGCCGTCCGCCGGCCGTGCCGCGGACGGGGTGTCAGCGCTTGACGGCGCAGAGCAGGCCGTCGCTGACCGGCAGCAGCGCGGGCAGCAGCCGGTCGCTCTCGCGCACCTCCCGGACGAGCTCGCGCACCGCGTGGGTCTGCGGGTCGTCCAGGTCGGGCTCGGCGAGCCGGCCCTCCTGGAAGACGCCCTCGAAGCAGACCATGCCGCCCGGACGGAGCAGCCGCAACGATTCTGCAAGATAGGACTGCGACTCGGCCGGATCGCCGTCGCAGAAGACCAGGTCGTACTGCCCGTCGGCGAGGCGCGGCAGCACGTCCAGCGCCCGGCCGGGGATGAACCGCGCCCGGTTCGGCGCGAAGCCGGCCGCCTGGTACGCCTCCCGGGCGTACTGCTGGCGCACCGGCTCGCGGTCCACGGTGGTGAGCACGCCGTCGGGTCTCATCCCGCGCAGCAGGTAGACCCCCGACACCCCGGTGCCGGTGCCGATCTCGGCGACCGACTTAGCGCCCACGGCCGCCGCGAGCAGGCGCAGGAAGGCGCCGCCGCTGGGGCCGATCGCCCGTATCCCGGTCCGCGCCGACTGGGCCCGGGCGTAGGTCAGCACCGCGTCCTCGCCGACGTAGGTGTCGGCGAGCGCCGCGCGCTCGGGCCCGAACTCGGTGATGGCTGCCTCTTCCGGAGCGCCGGATGCCGACCCGATGTCGACATTTTCAGCCACAGATTACTGGCCGCCCGGGAACCGCGTTCGGCGGCGGGCCGTTGAAGGGGGCAGGACTTGGCGATCGGGGCGGGTGCGGCGCCGTCGCGGCGGGCCGCCGGCCCGTCCCGGGGGCGGTTGCGCACTTTATCCGGATCCGACGGGCGAGGTGGATATGGTGGTGGCCCTGCTGGGCAGAAGAGCCGACCGAGGAGGTGTGGCCGAGGGCGACGTCCCTGTGCAGCGGCACGTCCGCGGCACCTCGTCGGCCCGTACGCCGAAGCCCGTGATGAACCAGCCCGCGCACGCCCCCCTGGACGCCGCCGCCGCGAACGGCGACGCCGTGACCGAGCCCGCCCCGCTCGCGAGCTTCGCCGAGGGCCCCGACGCGCAGAGCTGGTCGCCGCCCTCCTGGGAGGAGATCGTCGAGGCGCACAGCGCCCGCGTCTACCGCCTCGCCTACCGGCTGACGGGCAATCAGCACGACGCCGAGGACCTCACGCAGGAGGTCTTCGTCCGGGTCTTCCGCTCGCTCTCCACCTACACGCCCGGCACCTTCGAGGGCTGGCTGCACCGCATCACCACCAACCTGTTCCTGGACATGGTGCGCCGCCGCCAGCGGATCCGCTTCGACGCCCTCGCCGAGGACGCCGCCGAGCGCCTCCCCAGCCGCGAGCCGAGCCCCGCCCAGCACTTCAGCGACACCCACTTCGACGCCGACGTCCAGCAGGCGCTGGACACCCTGGCGCCGGAGTTCCGCGCCGCCGTGGTCCTCTGCGACATCGAGGGCCTGTCCTACGAGGAGATCGCGGCCACCCTCGGCGTCAAGCTCGGCACCGTGCGCAGCCGCATCCACCGCGGCCGCTCGCACCTGCGCGCCGCCCTCAAGCACCGCGCGCCGAACGCCGCGCCCGGCCGGATGCGCCGCGGCGGCTCCGCCGAGCCCGTCCCGGTCGGTGCCGACCCCGGCACGGCAGGTGGCCTCGATCGGAGGGGCTCGTGAGCGGCGGCACCCCCGTGGGCGGCGGCCCGGAGCCGGCCGGCCGGTCCCGCCGCGGCCCGTCCTGGGCCCAGCTCGGCCGCCGCACCGCCGAGCCGGCGCAGAGCGCCGAGCGGCCCGCGGCGACGGCCCTGCGGCCCGTCCCGGTCCGCACCGCCGAGCCGGTGGACGAGCACCACCTCGGCGACCGCCTCTCCGCCTACCTCGACGGCGAGCTCGGCCACGAGCCCCGCGAGCGCGTCCAGGCGCACCTGGCCACCTGCCCGGACTGTCTCGCCGAGGCGGACGAGGCCCGTGCGGTCAAGCACCTGCTGACCCGCACCGACACCCCCGGCCCCTCCTCGACCCTGATGGCCCGCCTGATGGCGGTCGCCGCGCTCCCCGACGACGAGCAGGACGGCGGCCCGGGCAGCGGGGCCGTCCCGCCCGGCGCCGGCACGCTCGGCGGCAGCCGGCTCACCGGCGGCTCGTTCGGCCGCGGCGCCGGCTCCTCCTTCGGCTCCGGCGCGCTGGGGGCGGACACCCCGATCCCCGGCGTCGACCCGCGGGCCGGCCGGCCGGGCCCGATGTTCCCCGCCGACCGCCCCTTTCCGGCCGAGCGGCCCTATGCCGCGGGCGGCCACGGCCTGACCTCCGGGCAGCCGTCCGCGCTGCGCTCGCTGACCGAGCTGCGCTCCCGGCGCGCCCCGATGCCCACGGGCCGTCCGGCGGCCGAGCCGGCCGCGGCCGCGGCGGGCACCGGCCGCGCCGCGGCGCCGTTCGGGCGCCGTTTCGTCTTCGCCGCCGCGGGTGCTTTCTCGGTGGCGGCGGTCACCCTGGGCGGTGTCGGCGGGTCGGCCGTGCTCGGCGGCGAGGAGCCCGGCCACCGGGTCACCCCGGTGAGCGGTCCCGGCGCCGGGGCCGGCCCGCGCGACGCCCCGCGGCCCGCCGACTTCCCGATGGTCCCGGCGCTCGCCCCGCACGTCCCCGCCGCGGCGGTGCAGCCGACCGGCGCGGGCACCGGCGGCGCCGCGATCCCGCACCACCAGCTCCGCTAGCGGCCCCGGCCCCGCCGGCGGCGGCCCCCCCCCCGCGGGGGGGTCGCCACCGCGGCCGCGGGCGC
>NZ_JBHWBW010000267.1:0-10468 GCF_042735675.1 Kitasatospora sp. NPDC059571 | reverse complement strand
TCGGGGTACGGCGGGGTCTCAGACGGCGGGCTTCTCCGTCGCCGCGGCGGGGGCGGCGGGCCGGGGCGCGGCCGAGCCGCCCGAGCGGCGCAGGAACAGCGCCAGGGTCGGCACCAGGTAGGCGGCCCAGACGCCCACCTGGAGCGCCGTCGGGTCGGGCTGGAAGTTGAAGACGCCCTTGAGCAGGGTGCCGTACCAGCTGTCCTTGGGGATGGTGCTGGAGATGTCGAAGAGCACGTCGTGCAGGCCGGGGATCCAGCCGGCCTCCTGGAGGTCGTGCACGCCGTAGGCGAGCACGCCGGCCGCGACCACGACCAGCATCGCGCCCGTCCAGGTGAAGAACTTCGCCAGGTTGATCTTCAGCGCGCCGCGGTAGAACAGCCAGCCGAGCACCACCGAGGTGAGCAGGCCGAGGATCGCCCCGATCAGCGGCCGGACGCCGTCGCTGGTCGCCTGGACGGCCGTCCAGATGAACAGCGCGGTCTCCAGGCCCTCCCGGCCGACCGCCAGGAACGCCGTCACGACCAGCGCGAAGGTGCCCATGGCGAGCGCGGCGTCCAGCTTGCCGTGCAGCTCGGCCTTCAGGTGGCGCGCCGTGCGGCGCATCCAGAAGACCATCCAGGTCACCAGGCCGACCGCGATGATCGACAGCGACCCGCCCAGCGCTTCCTGCGACTCGAAGTCCATCTGCGCCGAGCCGTACTGCAGCACCGCGCCGAAGGCCATCGACAGGACGACGGCGGCCGCGATGCCGATCCAGACCGGGGTGAGCCGGTCGCGGCGGCCGGTCTTGACCAGGTAGGCGATCAGGATGCAGACGACGAGGCTGGCCTCGAGGCCCTCACGCAGGCCGATCAGGTAGTTGCCGAACACGGGGAGCTCCTGGGGTGGGAGGTGGTACGGGTCGGGAGGTCAGCCGAACAGGGCCTGGCCCCACCACTCGCCGGGCTTGCGGATGCCGGGCGGGCACGCGAAGTGGCCGGAGCCGACGTGCGTGATGTACTCGTTGAGCTTGTCGTTGGCCGCCAGCTTGGTCTGCAGCGGCACGAACGCCTTGCGGGTGTCGCGCTGGTACGCGAGGAAGAACAGTCCGGCGTCCAGGCGGCCGAGGCCGTCGGTGCCGTCGGTGAAGGAGAAGCCGCGGCGCAGGATCATCAGCCCGTTGTTGCTGTCCGGGTGGGCCAGGCGCACGTGCGAGTCCTGCGGCATCGCCGACAGGTCCGGGGTGTCCCGCTCCTTCTGCTTGCCGTACGGCGCGCCCTCGCCCTTGGTGCGGCCGAAGACGTCCTCCTGCTCCTTGAGCGAGGTGCGGTCCCAGGCCTCGACGGTCATCCGGATCCGGCGCGAGACCAGGTACGAGCCGCCGGTCATCCACTCCGGGCCCTCGCCGGGGGCGACCCAGACGTGGTCGGCGAGCTTCGCGGTGTCGGAGCCGGCGATGTTGTGGGTGCCGTCCTTGAAGCCCATCAGGTTGCGCGGGGTCTGCGCCTCCGGCGTGGTGGAGGAGGTCTTGCCGAAGCCGAGCTGCGACCAGCGGACGTTGACCACGCCCATGCCGATCCGGGCCAGGTTGCGGATCGCGTGCACGGCGACCTGCGGGTCGTCGGCGCAGGCCTGGATGCAGATGTCGCCGCCGACCCGGGCGTCCTCCAGACGGTCGCCGCGGAACTTCGGCAGGTCGATCAGCGCGTCGGGGCGGCGGGCCTTCAGCCCGAACCGGTCGACGCCGTCCTTCTCGAACAGCGTCGGCCCGAAGCCGATGGTCAGGGTGAGGCGGGAGGCAGGCAGGCCGAGCGCCTCGCCGGTGTCGTCCGGCGGGGCCTCGGGGAGGCCGCCGGTGGCGCCGGCGCCGACCTCGCGGCCGCCGGTCATCGCGGCGGCGGCCTTCGTCCAGTCCTTGAGCATCCGGACGAGCACGGCGCGGTCGGTGGTGGTCACGTCGAACGCGGCGAAGTGCAGCCGGTCCTGGACGGGGGTGGCGATGCCGGCCTGGTGGTCGCCGTAGAAGGGGATGTCCGCGGTGGAGTCCACGGCCGGCGCGGTGCCGGCGTCCTGCTTCATGGTGGCGGCCGCGACCGAGCCGGCGGCGGCGGCGCCGAGCGCCAGTCCGGCGCCGGCCCAGCCGATGACGGAGCGGCGGCTCGGGGCGGCCGACAGGTCGGCGGTCTCGGCCGGTGCGGCGGGCTGAGAGGTCTCGGCGTCCACGGGGTTCCTCACGGGTGCGGGCTGGGCGGTGCTGGCTCGACCGGTGCCCGCGGCGGCCGGACGGCTGCCGCGGGCGGGCGGGTTACTGGGAGACGACGGAGGCGGCGAGCTTGGAGAGCGGCTCGCCGAGCGAGTTGACCGCGTCCGAGAAGGCCTTGCGCTCCGGCTCGGTGACCTTGTCGTAGGAGGTGTAGGAGCCGTCGGCCTGCTTGTACTTGCCGAGCAGGGCCTGGATGGCGGTGAACTCGCCGTCCAGGGTCTTGGCCAGCGCCGCGTCCTTCTCGGCGACGACCGGCTTCAGCAGCTCGTAGGCCTTCTGAGCACCCTCGACGTTGGCGTTGAAGTCCGACAGGTCGGTGTGGCTGTAGCGGTCCTCCTCGCCGGTGATCTTGTTCTTGGAGACCTCGTCGAGCAGTTCCTTGGCGCCGTTGGCCATGCCGGTCGCGGTGATCTCGGCCTTGGGGATGCGGGTCTGCCAGTCCTTCAGGTCGGTGACCAGCTGGTCGGCGAGCTTCTTGTCGTCGTCGGTGAGCGTGCCGGTCCAGAGCGACTTCTCGATCTTGTGCCAGCCGGTCCACTGCTGGCCGGCCTCCAGGCCGTCCTCGCGGGTGTCGGTCTTCGGGTCGATGTCGCCGAAGCTCTCGGCCACCGGCTCGGTGCGCTCCCAGCCGACACGGGAGGCCGCGAACAGCGACTTGGCCTTCTCCACGTCGCCGGCCTTGACCGCCTCGGCGAACTGGGTCACCACCGGGATGGTGGCGTCGGCCTGCTGCTGGGCGTAGGCGCGGTAGGCGTCGACCGCGGACTGCAGGCGCGGGTCGGCCTTGGCGGCGCTCGCACCGTCACCGGTCACGGTGATCTTCTGGCGGATGCCGTCGCCGGTCATGCCGGGCTTGCACGCGACCTCGTACGCGCCGGGCTTGATCTCGGCGGAGATGGTCACCTTGGTGCCGGGGCCGATGTTCTCGCGCTCGGTGACGATCTTGTCGCCGGCCGCGTACACGTACACCTCGGTGGACTTGGAGCCCTTGTTGTGCACCTCCAGGTGCACGGCGCCGCTCGGGAAGGACGTCCTGGAGAGCTCGCAGGCGGTGTCGGAGGCGTTGACCTGGACAGCGTCCGAGGAGGAGCCAGCGTCGTCCTTCTTCGAGCAGCCGGCCAGAGCGGCGCCGGCGACGGCGAGGGAGAGCAGCGTGACTGCGGTCGAACGGCGGGCGCGCATGACAGGCTCCGAGGGTGCGTGGTCGGTGTTCCGGTGCACGCAGACAGTAAGGGAAGCAAGCCTAACCTAACAACCTTTCGGACCGTCAGATCCGGGCGCTCCGGTCCGCCGCCCCGGGTGGGCGGCGGGCCCGGGGCGCGCCGGCGTGCGCCCGCCGGACCCGCCCGCCGTCGGGGCCGGGCCCGGCGGCGGGCAGATCGTTCGCCTGCGGAACTCCGCCGGTCGGGGCCGGTCAGCCCGCGTCGGCGTACCCGTTGAGCGCGGCCACCGCGGCCGCCGGGTTACCAAGGTCATACCGGTCGACGGTCAGGAACACCGGCTTCTTGCGCGCCGCCGGCCGGCAGAACCGCTCCGCCCGGTCGAGCAGCTTTCCGTTGTCGCTCGAGGCGGTCGGCGCGACGGCGACGTCCCGGAAGTGGTTCATCACGAAGAGCGGCCGGAAGCCGGGCTCGGTCCGGGAGAGCGGCACGACGTCGTCCGCGCCGTACCAGCGGCTGTAGCAGGACCAGTCCGAGGAGCCGATCCCGGACCCCATCGACCAGTAGTTCTCCACCGTCCACTCGCGCTGGTACATCACGCCGAAGCTGTCCCGGGTCAGCCCGGCCGCCTGGTCCGCGGCCCGGCTGTGGTCGGTGAAGAGCAGCAGCCGGTGCCCGCTCGCGACCATGTCCGCGACCTTCGGCCAGCCGCGCTCGCGCACCCCCGCGGTGTCCGGCCGGAACAGCACGTCCGGCAGGCCGCGCACCCGCGCCAGCTCGGCGCGCAGCACCCCGGGGTCGACGTAGTCCTCCAGGAAGACGGTGGCGATCTCGCCGGGGTGCTGCGCCAGGAAGTCGACGATCCGCTGCAGGTCCACCCAGAGCGCGACCGGGCGGCTGACCAGGAAGCAGCTGTCGTGGCACAGGATCGCGCCGTCCGGCGTCTGGTGGATGTCCAGCATGAAGCCGCGCACCCCGTCGGCCAGCTGCCGGTCGATGCCGCGCGCCTGGTTGGGCGCCAGGTTCACGAAAGGGGGCGCGAACCCGCCGTCCACGCCGTTGGCGTACGCGTTGTGGGCGGTCAGGAAGGTCATCTGGTCCAGCGTGCGCTCCCCGGGCCCGGGGATCGGCACGGTCGGCGGGGCGAGCGGGGTGAGGTAGAAGTCGGCCAGCGGCCCGGCCGGCGACACCGCCTGTGCGGCCGGGTAGACCGCGCCGGCCGGCTTCGGCGCGACGCTCAGGTAGTCGCCGGTCCCCGGCGCCCGCAGCCGCCAGGTCTGCGCCCCGGACGCCAGCACCTCCCAGCGCGCGGCCGGATCCGCACAGCCGACGACGACGGCCTGGCCGCCCGAGCGGCCCAGGCAGCGGCCGGCCTGGTCGGCGCTCTCCAGCACCGCCCCCGTGTCCTGCGGCCGCAGCGTCCACTGCTGGTGGTCCTCGTTGCCCTTCGGGTTGTGCTGGGCGACCGGGCCGCCGGCATCGGCGGCGTTCAGCCCGGTCACCGCGCTCTGCAGGTAGTACGCGCCCGGCGGCGGGGCGGCCCCGGCGCCGCCGCCCGCCGGGGCCGCGGCCAGCGCGGCGAGCTGGGCGGCGACGAGGAGCAGGCCGGTCCGGATGGTGCGCATCGTGGTCCTCCTGAGGGGCCCTGAGGCGGCGTCACCCCATCGAAGCGCATTCGGGCGTCATGTACCAGACAATGCACCGACCGTTCCGGCGCCGTAGGCTGCGAACAGCGAGGGAGGCCGCCGATGGACCGTCAGGACTGGGACGCCCGCTACCGCGCCGCCGAGCCGGTGTGGGGCCTGGAGCCCAACCGCTGGGTGGTGCGCGAGTGCGCCGGCCTGCCGCCCGGCCGCGCGCTGGACCTCGCCGCGGGCGAGGGCCGCAACGCCATCTGGCTCGCCGAACGCGGCTGGCAGGTCACCGCCGTGGACTTCTCCGCGGTCGCCCTGGAGCGCGGCCGCACCCTCGCGGCCGCCCGCCCGCCCGGCACCGCCGACCGGCTCACCTGGGTCACCGCCGACGTCCTCACCCACACCCCCGACCCGGCCGGGTACGACCTGGTCCTGGTCGCCTACCTCCAGGTGCCGGCCGCCGACCGGCGGGCCGCGCTGCGGGCGGCCGCCGGCGCCCTCGCCCCCGGCGGCACCCTGCTGGTGGTCGGCCACCACAGCGCCAACCCCGCCGAGGGCGTCGGCGGCCCGCAGGACCCGCGGGTGCTCTTCACCCCCGAGGACGTGCTGGCCGACCTCGACGGCCTGGGCCTGGCGGTCGACCGCGCAGAGCGCGCGCTGCGCGCCGTGGCCGCCCCCGACGGCCACGGCGCAGCGGGCACCGCGATCGACGCCCTCGCCCGGCTGCACCGCCCGCTCGGCGGCTGACGCCCGGCCGGCCGTCGGCCGCCTCAGCGCCGGTCGCTGGGCGCGGTGCGCGGCGAGGCCTCCAGGGCCCGGAGCCCGCCCGCCCGGAACCGGTCGCGCCAGGCGGTGACCAGCGCCGGGGTGTGCCCCAGCCGCCCGGCGACCTCCTCCACGCTCCACCGGTCGCAGCCGAGCACGATCCGGGCGCGCAGCGCCAGGCCGCGGTCCGGCGCGTTGGGGGAGGCCCAGGAGTCCAGCACCGCCCGGTCCGAGGGGCTGATCCGCGGAATGCCGCCGGGCGCCCGGGCCGGCCGGTCGGCGGGGAGGATCGCCTCACTGTCGGCGTACCGCAGCTCGGCGCTCTCGTCGCTGATCCGGAAGACCGTCGCGACCAGGGCCCGGCCGTGCTGGTCGGTGACCGTGCGGCGGACCTCCAGCCCGCCGCCCGGCCCGCCGCCCGGACCGGGGGTGCGGACCAGCTGGACGCGGTCGGCGGCCCGCAACCGCAGCCCGGCCATCGCCGCCCACAGATAGAGGTCCCCGAGTCCGGCCTCCGTCCGTCCGGCCGGCCCCTGGTCGGCCGCCGCCGCGGCCCGGCCGAGCTGCGGCACCAGCATCACCAGCGCCGGCCCGAACCAGGCCACCGCGCTCTGCAGCGACCGCCCGTCAGGGCCCAGCAGCCGGTGGTCGTACGCGAGCGCCGTCCGGTCGGGCGGCAGTGCCAGCGCACCTGCTGCCCAGGGCTCGGGCGCGCTGCGCAGCAGGGTGCCGCACCCCGCCGCCGACCGGTCCGGGTGCAGGAAGGAGCCCGGGAAGGAGGCGGCCGCCGAGCGGCTCGGGGTGGCCCGGACGGGCCGGCCGCCGGGTGGTGCGAGGACGTAGGTGCCGAGGTGGTCCCCGGCCACGCACCCGCGGTTGCGCAAGTGCTGCAGCGCCGCCCGAACCGTCTGGCGGTTCACCCCGTACGCGGCGGCGAGCCGGCGTTCGGAGGGGAGGTTCTGTCCTGCCCGGAGCCGCCCGTCGACGATCTCTGCGGCGAGATCGTCGGCGATGTCCAGGTAGGCCGCGGCGCGGCGGGCCGCGGGCCGATTCGTACGTCGAGTCGTCTGATGCGCAGGCATGACGAGGAGACCCCCACTGGTCGTTCCGTTGCCGTACCCCATGACCGTGCACCGTCAGCATAGGGCATTGGTCTGGACCACTGGTCGGTTGCGGGTGAATCTCTCGTGCAGGACCGGGGTCGGGCCGACCGTTCGCCGGGACGGCAGGGCGTCGCGCCGAGTACCGCCGAACGGGCGGACTTCACCGGCACGTTCGGCCCAGTTTCATTCGCGGGGGCGGGCGGGGGCTCGCAGACTCGGAGTCGGGGGTGAGATCGACTGAGAGGCTGTCCCGTGAAGCTCGTCGTCCGTCACATCGTCATCACCGCCGCGGCCGCCACCCTGGGCCTCGGCATGGCCGCCTGCGGCAGCGCCAAGCAGTCCACCAGCTCCGGGGCGTCGGGCTCGGCCGCCTCCGGGGGCACGGTGAAGGTCGGCCTGCTCCTGCCGGAGTCCAAGACCACCCGGTACGAGCAGTTCGACAAGCCGCTGCTCGAGGCGAACATCAAGAAGCTCGTCCCCGGCGCGCAGATCGACTACTACAACGCCAACCAGGACGCGACGCTCCAGCAGACCCAGGTCGACACCGCGCTCACCAAGGGCAACAAGATCCTCGTCCTCGACGCCGTCGACTCCAAGTCCATCCAGGCCTCCGTCCAGAAGGCCCACGACGCGGGCGTCAAGATCCTCGCCTACGACCGCCTCGCGCAGGGCCCGGTCGACGCGTACGTCTCCTTCGACAACTACAAGGTCGGCCAGCTGCAGGGCCAGGCGCTGGTGGACGCGGTCGGCGCCAACGCCAGCAAGGGCTCGATCATCATGATCAACGGCTCGCCGACCGACCCGAACGCCGGCCAGTTCAAGGCCGGCGCGCACAGCGCGATCGACGGCAAGCTGACGATCGGCAAGGAGTACGACACCCCGAACTGGGACCCGAACACGGCCAACCAGGAGACCGCCGCCGCGATCACCGCGATCGGCGCCCCCAACGTGGTCGGCGTCTACTCCGCCAACGACGGCATGGCCGCCGGTGCCGCCACGGCGATGAAGGCCGCCGGCGTCGCCGTCCCGCTGACCGGCCAGGACGCCCAGCTCGACGGCATCCAGCGCATCCTCGTCGGCACCCAGACGATGACGATCTACAAGCCGTACGGCCCGGAGGCCGAGGCCAGCGCCAAGATCGTCGCCGCGTGGGCCAACGGCACCACGCCCTCACCGAGCGAGGTACCGACCACCGCGACCAGCGGTAGCGGCCAGAAGGTGCCGGCCAACCTGATCACCCCGATCGTGGTCACCAAGTCCAACGTCAAGGACACCGTGGTCAAGGACGGCCTCTACACCGTCGACCAGATCTGCACCCCGACCTACGCCGACGCCTGCAAGGCCGCCGGCCTCCAGTGACGAGGGGCGGCCACCCGTCCGACCGACAAGGGAGTTGATGTCCGTGGAAGGCCCACCCGTTCTGGCGTTGCGCGGGATCTCGAAGCGGTTCGGCGCCGTCCAGGCGCTCACCGACGTGGAGCTCGAGGTGCCCCCGGGCGAGGTGGTCGCCCTCGTCGGGGACAACGGCGCCGGGAAGTCCACGCTGGTCAAGGCGATCGCCGGGGTCTACACGCCGGACGACGGCGTGATCGAGTGGGAGGGGCGGCCGACGAGCATCCACCGCCCCCAGGACTCCCAGCACCTCGGGATCGCGACCGTCTACCAGGACCTGGCGCTCTGCGACAACCTGGACGTGGTGGGCAACCTCTTCCTCGGCCGGGAGATCCGGAAGTTCGGCGTCCTCGACGAGGTCGCCATGGAGAAGCGGTCCCGCGAGCTGCTCAGCACGCTCTCCATCCGGATCCCCAGCGTGCGCATCCCGATCGCCTCGCTCTCCGGCGGCCAGCGCCAGACCGTGGCGATCGCCCGCGCCCTGGTGGGCGACCCGAAGGTCGTCATCCTGGACGAACCCACCGCCGCGCTGGGCGTCGAGCAGACCGCCCAGGTCCTGGACCTGGTCGAGCGCCTGCGCGAGCGGGGCCTCGGTGTGATCCTCATCAGCCACAACATGGCCGACGTCATGGCGGTCTCCGACAAGATCGCCGTGCTGCGGCTCGGCCGCAACAACGGAGTCTTCGACCGCCGCGCGACCAGCCAGGAGGAGATCATCTCCGCCATCACCGGTGCCACCGACAACGCCGTGACCCGGCGCAGGGCCCGTGGACAGGAGGGACAGCAGTGACCGACGATCCCACCGGCGGGCCCGGCCAGGAGCCCGGACGCGAACCCGGACGGGTCCCGCTGCCCGAGGACAGCATGCCGAAGGGCGGCGTCAACGCCCCGGTCGACGTCGCGGCCGCCGCCACCCCGGCGGTGGACCCGCGCCTGATCGTCCGCCAGCAGGGCCTGAAGGGCTACGTGCAGGAGTTCCGCCGCCGCGTCAGCAGCGGCGAACTCGGGTCACTGCCCGTCATCATCGCCCTCATCGTGATCTGGGTGGTCTTCGGCAGTCTGAACTCCAGCTTCCTGTCCGCCCAGAACCTCTCCAACCTCTCCCAGCAGATCGTCGGCACGGGCATGATCGCCCTCGGCGTCGTGTTCGTGCTGCTGCTCGGCGAGATCGACCTCTCCGTCGGCTCGGTCTCCGGCCTGTGTGCCGCGATCTTCGCCGTCATGGACGTCACCCACGGCGTCAACCAGTGGGTCGCCCTGGTGTGCGCGCTGCTGGGCGGCACGGCGGTCGGCCTGATCCAGGGCTTCTTCTTCGCCAAGATCGGCGTACCGGCGTTCGTCGTCACCCTGGCCGGCAACCTCTTCTGGAACGGCCTGATGCTGCAGATCCTCGGCAGCCAGGGCACCATCAACCTCCCCGGCGACGACATCGTCTCCAAGCTCTACACCACCATCTACGGCGCGCAGATCGCCGCGTACGGCGCGGCCGCGATCGGCGTCCTGCTCTTCCTCGCCTCCCAGCTGATCGACGCCCGACGGCGGCAGAACGCCGGGGTGCCGTCCCGGCCGCCCCTGGACATCGCGCTGCGCACGATCCTCCTGGCCATCGTGGCGTTCCTGGCGGCGTACACCCTCAACCAGTACAAGGGCCTGCCGCTCGCGCTGCTGATCTTCCTGATCTTCATCGTGGTGCTGGACTTCGTGCTCCGCCGCACCACGTACGGGCGGCAGATCTTCGCGCTCGGCGGCAACATCGAGGGCGCCCGGCGCGCCGGCATCAACGTGTCGTGGACCCGGATCTCGGTCTTCATGATCACCTCCACCATGGCGGCGGTCGGCGGTCTCTTCCTGGCCGCGCAGATCCAGTCGGCCAGCCAGACCTCCGGCGGCGGCAACCTGCTGATGAACTCGATCGCCGCGGCGGTCATCGGCGGCACCAGCCTCTTCGGCGGCCGGGGTTCGACCTGGTCGGCCCTGCTCGGTGCGCTGGTCATCGGCTCGATCCTGTCCGGCATGAACATCGAGGGCCTGAGCAACGCCCTGCAGTTCATGATCACCGGTGCGGTCCTGCTGGCCGCGGTCGTCATCGACTCGCTGGCCCGCCGTACCCAGCGGGCGGCCGGCCGGGCCTGACCCGGCCCCGCCGCCCGGCACTCCCGGCCCCGCACC
>NZ_JBHWBW010000266.1:9527-10489 GCF_042735675.1 Kitasatospora sp. NPDC059571 | reverse complement strand
TGGGGCGGGCTCCACCCTGGGTGGCGGGGGGGGGTTGGGGCCTGCGCGGCTGGGCGGCGGCCGGCCTGATCGGCCCCCGGCTCGACCGTGCCGGGCTGCCCGCGATGCGTCCCGAGTCGGCGATCGCCGCCCTCCAGCAGGCCCTGGACCTGGACGAGAGCGTGGTCACCGTCGCCGACATCGCCTGGGACCGCTTCGCCCCCGGCTTCACCTCGGTGCGCCCGTCCGCGCTGCTGGACGAACTGCCCGGCGCCCGGCGCCCGTCCGCCGGAGTCGGGCCCGACGCCCCGGGCGGCGCCGCCACCGACGCCGCCGAGCTGCGCCGGCGCCTGGCCGGCATGGCGGAGCTGGAGCGCGAGCAGACCGTGCTCGACCTGGTCCGGGCCCATGCGGCCGCCGCACTCGGGCACGCCACGGTGGAGGAACTCGGGGCCGGCCGGGCGTTCAAGGAGCTCGGCCTGGACTCGCTGACCGCACTGGAGCTGCGCAACCGCCTCGGCGCCGCCACCGGCCTGCGGCTGCCCGCCACGCTGGTGTTCGACTTCCCGACGCCCGCCGCCCTCGCCGCCCGCCTGCGGGCCGACCTCGTCCCGGCCGGTCCGGCGTACGGCGGGGGAGGGGGCACCCTCGCCGACCTCGACCGGCTGGAGGCCGCGCTGGCCACCGTCACCGAGGACCCGGACACCCGGGCCGACGTCGCCGCCCGGCTCCAGGCCCTGCTGACCCGCTGGAGCGCCGCACCGCGCGAGCGGGAGCCGGACGCCCAGGTGGCCGAGCAGCTCCGGGAGGCCTCCGCCGACGAGCTGTTCGCCTTCATCGACAACGAGTTGGGCATGGCCTGACCGCCGAGGGCCCGACCGCCGCGCGGTCCGGGGGAGTCGGCGACCGCCGGCACCCCCGACCCGCCCGCCGGCCCGGCCCCCCCCCACGGCCCGGGCCCCGACGGCCCCCCACCCCCGGAA
>NZ_JBHWBW010000266.1:0-9517 GCF_042735675.1 Kitasatospora sp. NPDC059571 | reverse complement strand
GGGGGTGTGCGCGCCCCCCCCGCCCCCCCGCCCCCCCCGGGCGCCCCGGCCCGCCCCGCACGGCAGGGCCCCGTACGGCCCGCAACCACCTGAAGCCATCAAGGACCGCCGCCACCAAGGCCGGCCGTCATCAACAGGGTGAGGTTCCACAGTGTCCCAGGAAAAGCTCCTCGACTATCTGAAGCGCGTCACGGCGGATCTGCACCAGACCCGTCAGCGGCTGCGCGAGGCGGAGGCGGGCGAATCCGAGCCGATCGCCCTGGTGTCGATGAGCTGCCGGTTCGCGGGCGGGGTGAACTCGCCCGAGGACCTGTGGCAGCTGGTGGCCGAGGGCCGCGACGCGATCGGCGACTTCCCGGCCGACCGCGGGTGGGACACCGACGCGCTCTTCGACGACGACCCGGACCAGCAGGGCACCAGCTACACCCGGCAGGGCGGATTCCTTTACGACGCCACCGAGTTCGACGCGGCGTTCTTCGGCATCAGCCCGCGCGAGACGCTCGCCATGGACCCGCAGCAGCGCCTGCTGCTGGAGTCCTCCTGGGAGGTGCTGGAGCGCGCCGGCATCGACCCGACCTCGCTCAAGGGCAGCCGCACCGGCGTCTTCGCGGGCACCAACGGCCAGGACTACGGCGACCTGCTGCACCAGGTGCCGCAGGGCATCGAGGGCTACACCCTGACCGGCAACGCGGCGAGCGTGCTCTCCGGGCGCCTCTCCTACACCTTCGGCCTGGAGGGGCCGGCCGTCACCGTCGACACGGCCTGCTCGTCCTCGCTGGTCGCCGTGCACCTGGCCGCGCAGGCGCTGCGCCAGCACGAGTGCTCGCTCGCGCTGGCCGGCGGCGTCACCGTGATGTCCAGTCCGCGGGCGTTCGTGCAGTTCAGCCGCCAGCGGGGCCTGGCGCCCGACGGCCGCTGCAAGTCCTTCGCCGCGGCCGCCGACGGCACCGGCTGGGGCGAGGGCGTCGGCATGCTCCTGCTGGAGCGGCTCTCCGACGCCCGCCGCAACGGCCACCCGGTGCTGGCGGTGCTCCGCGGCTCCGCCGTCAACCAGGACGGTGCCTCCAACGGCCTCACCGCGCCCAACGGGCCCTCCCAGCAGCGGGTGATCCGCCAGGCCCTCGCCGACGCGGGGCTGACCCCGGCCCAGGTGGACGCCGTCGAGGCGCACGGCACCGGCACCGTCCTCGGCGACCCGATCGAGGCGCAGGCCCTGCTCGCCACCTACGGGCTGGAGCGCCCGGCCGAGCAGCCGCTCTGGCTCGGCTCGGTCAAGTCGAACCTCGGCCACACCCAGGCCGCCGCCGGTGTCGCCGGCATCATCAAGATGGTGCTCGCCATGCAGCACGGCGTGCTCCCGCAGACCCTGCACGTGGACGAGCCCTCCCCACACGTCGACTGGGCGGCCGGCGGGGTGCGCCTGCTCGACCGGTCCCGGGAGTGGCCGCAGACCGGCGAGCCGCGCCGCGCGGGCGTGTCCTCGTTCGGCGTCAGCGGCACCAATGCGCACGCCATCATCGAACAGGCCCCCGCCCCGGCCACCACCGACGCGCCCGGCACCACGGGCACGCCCGGGGTCACCGACGCACTCGGGGCCGGCGACACGCTCGACACGCCGGCGCCGCCCGCCGTGCTGCCGTACCTGGTCTCCGGTCGGACCGCCGAGGCCCTGCGCGCCCAGGCCGCCCGCCTCCGCGCCCACCTGGACACGGTGCCCGCACCCGCCCCCGCCGACCTCGCGCACTCGCTCGCCACCGGACGAGCCGCGCTCGACCACCGGGCCGCCGTGCTCGCCGCCGACCGCGCCGAACTGCTGGCGGGCCTGGACGCGCTGGCCGCCGGCGCCACCGCACCGCAGCTGGTGCAGGGTGTCGCGGTCGCCGAGGGCCGCACCGCCTTCCTCTTCACCGGCCAGGGCAGCCAGCGCGCAGGCATGGGCGAGGAGCTGTACGCGGCGTACCCGGCGTACCGGGAGGCGTTCGACGCGGTCTGCGCCGAGCTCGACCCGCTGCTGGACCGACCGCTGCGCGCGGCGATCGCCGACCCGGCCCTGGTCAACGAGACGGCGTACGCCCAGCCCGCGCTGTTCGCGCTCGAAGTGGCGCTGTTCCGCCTGCTGGAGAGCTGGGGCCTGAGCGCCGACCTCCTCGCCGGCCACTCCATCGGCGAGCTCGCCGCCGCCCATGTCGCCGGGGTGTTCTCGCTCACCGATGCGGCGAAGCTGGTGGCGGCCCGCGGCCGGCTGATGCAGGCGCTGCCTCCCGGCGGCGCGATGGTCGCCGTCGAGGCGGCGGAGGACGAGGTGCTGCCGCTGCTGGTCGAGGGCGTGGGCATCGCCGCCGTCAACGGGCCGACCTCGGTGGTGGTCTCGGGCGTCGAGACCGCCGTGGTCGAGCTTGCCGAGAAGCTCGCCGCCGACGGCCGCCGCACCAAGCGGCTGACCGTCAGCCACGCCTTCCACTCACCCCTGATGGACGGCATGCTCGACGACTTCCGCGCCGTCGCCGCCCAGGTGGCCTACGAGGTGCCGCGGATCCCGATCGTCTCCACCGTCACCGGCGACACGCTCTCCGCCGAGGAGGTCCGCGACCCCGAGTACTGGGTGCGGCACGTCCGCGAGGCCGTCCGCTTCCACGACGCCGTGCACCGCCTCCGGGCCGGCGGCGTCACCACCTTCCTGGAGGTCGGACCCGACGGGGTGCTCACCGCCCTCGCCGAGCAGAGCCTCGACGCGGACGGCACGCCCGCTGCACTGATCGCCGCCCTGCGCGTCGGCCGCCCCGAGGCGGCGAACGTGCTGGCCGCCGCCGCCCGCGCCCACGTCCACGGCGCCACGCCCGACTGGCACGCCGTCGGCCGCACCTGGGGCGGCCACCGGATCGACCTGCCCACCTACGCCTTCCAGCGCCGCCGCCACTGGCCGGAGCCGCCGGCCGGCTGGCCGGTCGACGTCACCTCCGCCGGACTCGGCGCCGCCGACCACCCGCTGCTCGGCGCCGCCGTCGCCCTCGCCGACGCCGACGGCGTGCTCTTCACCGGCCTGCTCTCCCAGCAGACCCACCCCTGGCTCGCCGACCACGCCGTGATGGGCACCGTGCTGCTGCCCGGCACCGCCTTCGTCGAACTCGCCGTCCGGGCCGGCGACCACGTCGGCGCCCCGCACCTCGCCGAACTCACCCTCCAGGCCCCGCTGGTGCTCCCCGAGCACGGCGCCGTGCAGATCCAGCTCGCCGTCGGCGAGTCGGACGCCACCGGCACCCGCCCGTTCACCCTGCACTCCCGGCCCGAGCCCGACGACGCCGCCACCGGCGCCGCACCCACCGCCGATCACGCCTGGACCCGGCACGCCACCGGCCTGCTCGCGCCGCCCGCCGACGACCGCCCCGCCGAACCGCTCGGCGCGGACAGCTGGCCGCCCGCCGGCGCCGCCCCGGTCCCGGTCGACGGCCTCTACGACTACCTCGCCGACGCCGGCTTCGGCTACGGCCCGGCCTTCCAGGGCCTCACCGCCGCCTGGCAGCTCGGCGACGAGATCTACGCCGACGTCCGCCTGCCCGAGCCGCACCGCGCCGACGCCCGCCACTTCGGCCTCCACCCCGCGCTGCTCGACGCCGCCCTGCACGGCGTCGGCATGGGGGGCCTGCTCGCGCCCAGCGAGTCCGGGCGCCTGCCGTTCGCCTGGCGCGGCGTCACCCTGCACGCCTCCGGCGCCGACCGCCTGCGCGTCCGCCTCGCCCCGGCCGGCGAGGACGCCGTCGCGGTCACCGTCGCCGACACCACCGGTGCGCCCGTGGCCGCCGTGGAATCGCTGCTGCTGCGCCCGGTCACCGCCGCCCAGGTGCACGCCGCCCGGGCCGTCCACCACGAGTCGCTGTTCACCGTCGTCTGGCAGCCCGCCACCCCCGGCGAGCCCGCCACCACCGGTTGGGCCCTGCTCGACACCGACCGAGCGGGCCTGGCCGCCGCCCTCGCCCTGCCGGTCCACCCCGGGCCGGCCGGGCTCGCCGCCGCCGTCCGCGCCGGCGCCGAGGCGCCGCACACCGTCGTCGCCCTCCTCACCGGCCCCGCCGCCGGCGAGCCGGGCGCCGAGGACCCGCCCGGCGCCGCGCACGAGGTCGCCGCCCGGGCCCTCGCCCTGGTGCAGCAGTGGCTCGCCGAGGACGCCCTCGCCGACGCCCGGCTCGTCCTCGCCACCCGCGGCGCGGTCGCCGTCCACCCCGGCGAGGACGTCACCGACCTGGCCGCCGCCACCGTCTGGGGCCTGGTGCGCTCCGCCCAGTCCGAGCACCCCGGGCGTCTGGTCCTCGCGGACCTGGACGAGGACCCGGCCAGTGCCGACCGCCTGCTCGCCGCCCTCACCGCCGACGAACCGCAGCTCGCCCTGCGGGCCGGCGCCCTCCACGTCCCCCGCCTCACCCGGACGGCGGGCGACCTCGCCCCGGCGGCTGCCGCGACCGGCCTCGCCGCCCTCGACCCCGACGGGACCGTGCTGGTCACCGGCGCCACCGGGACCCTCGGCACCCTCGTCGCCCGTCACCTGGTCGCCGAGCACGGCGCCCGGCACCTGCTGCTGCTCTCCCGGCGCGGCATCGAGGCCCCCGGCGCCGCCGAACTCGCCGCCGAACTCGCCGAGGCCGGCGCCGCCGTCACCCTCACCGCCTGCGACACCGCCGACCGCGACGCCCTCGCCCGGGCGCTCGCCGACATCCCCGCCGCGCACCCGCTCACCGCCGTGGTGCACACCGCGGGCGTCCTCGACGACGGCATCGTCGACGCGCTCACCCCCGAGCGCCTCGCCACCGTGCTGCGGCCCAAGGCCGACGCCGCCTGGCACCTGCACGAGCTGACGGCCGGGCACGACCTCGCCGCCTTCGTGCTGTTCTCGGCCGCCGCCGCCACCCTCGGCGGCCCCGGCCAGGCCAACTACGCCGCCGCCAACGCCTTCCTGGACGCACTCGCACACCACCGGCAGGCCCGCGGGCTGCCCGCGACCTCGCTGGCCTGGGGCCTGTGGGCCGAACGCAGCGGCATGACCGGCACCCTGGACTCCGCCGACCTGCAGCGCATCAGCCGCGCAGGCGTCGCCGCGCTGTCCTCCGCCGAGGGCCTCGCCCTGCTGGACACCGCCACCGCCCTCGGCGGCCCCGGCTACGTGCCGATGCGGCTCGACACCGCAGGGCTCCGGGGCCGGGCCGCCTCCCCGGCGCTGCCCGCCCTGCTGCGCGGCCTGGTCCGCGCCTCCGCCCGCCCGGAAGCCCGGACCGTCGCCGGCACCGGTACGGCCGAGCCGGGCCACCGCTTCGCCGCCCTGCCCGCCGACGAACGGGCCAGGGCCCTGCTCGACCTGGTCACCGGCGAGGTCGCCGCAGTCCTCGGCCACACCGGTGCCGACGCCGTCGAACCCGCCCTCGCCTTCAAGGAACTCGGCTTCGACTCGCTCACCGCCGTCGAGCTGCGCAACCGCCTCACCGCCGCCACCGGCCTGCGGCTGCCGGCCACCCTCGTCTTCGACTACCCCACCCCGCAGGCCCTCGCCGGCCACCTCGACACCCGGCTCGCCGGCTCGGCCGCCCCCGCCGCCGCGACCCCCGCCGCCACGGCCGTCCTCGACGACGACCCGATCGCGATCGTCGGCCTGGCGTGCCGCTACCCCGGCGGGGTGACCACGCCCGAGGAGCTGTGGCAGCTGGTCGCCGCCGGCGGCGACGGCGTCTCCGCCTTCCCGACCGACCGCGGTTGGCCGCTCGACGCCCTCTACGACCCGGACCCGGAGCGCCCCGGCACCTCCTACGCCCGCGAGGGCGGCTTCCTGCACGACGCCGCCGCCTTCGACGCCGCGTTCTTCGGCATCAACCCGCGCGAGGCCCTCGCCATGGACCCGCAGCAGCGCCTGCTGCTCGAGACCGCCTGGGAGGCCTTCGAACGGGCCGGCATCGACCCCGCCTCGCTCAAGGGCAGCCGCACCGGCGTCTTCGCCGGCGTGATGTACCACGACTACGTCTCCCGGCTGCCCGCCATCCCGCAGGGCGTCGAGGGGTACCTCGGCACCGGCAGCTCCGGCAGCGTCGCCTCCGGCCGCGTCTCCTACACCTTCGGGCTGGAGGGCCCGGCCGTCACCGTCGACACGGCCTGCTCCTCCTCGCTGGTCGCCCTGCACCTGGCCGTGCAGTCGCTGCGCAGCGGCGAGTGCTCGCTCGCGCTGGCCGGCGGCGTCACCGTGATGTCCACCCCCGACACCTTCGTCGACTTCAGCCGCCAGCGGGGGCTCGCCGCCGACGGCCGCTGCAAGTCGTTCGCCGCCGCCGCCGACGGCACCAGCTGGGCCGAGGGCGCCGGCATGCTCCTGGTCGAGCGGCTCTCCGACGCGCGCCGCAACGGGCACCCCGTGCTGGCCGTCGTCCGCGGCACCGCCGTCAACCAGGACGGCGCCTCCAACGGCCTCACCGCCCCGAACGGCCCCTCCCAGCAGCGCGTCATCCAGCAGGCCCTGGCCAACGCCGGCCTCGCGCCGACCCAGGTCGACGCGGTCGAGGCGCACGGCACCGGCACCGTCCTCGGCGACCCGATCGAGGCGCAGGCGCTGCTCGCCACGTACGGGCAGGGCCGCGCCGCCGGCCGGCCGCTCTGGCTCGGCTCGATCAAGTCCAACCTCGGCCACACCCAGGCCGCCGCCGGTGCGGCCGGCATCATCAAGATGGTCATGGCGATGCAGCACGGCGTCCTGCCGCAGACCCTGCACGTCAACGAGCCCTCGCCGCACGTCGACTGGACGGCCGGGGCGGTCGAACTGCTGACCGAGGCCCGGGCGTGGCCCGAGACCGGCGAACCGCGCCGCGCCGGCATCTCCTCGTTCGGCGTCAGCGGCACCAACGCGCACGCCATCATCGAGCAGGCCCCCGAGGAGCCGGGCGCCGAGCCGGCTGCCGAGCCGACCGAGGGCGTCCCGAGCACGGGTGTCACGGTGCCCTGGGTGCTCTCGGCCAGGACCGGCGAGGCCCTCATCGAGCAGGCCGACCGCCTGCACCGGCGGCTGGCGGAGGATCCGACCTGGCAGCCTGCCGACGTCGCCCTCTCCCTTGCCACCACCCGCACCGGTCTCGATCGGCGGGCCGCCGTCATCGGCAGCGACCGCACCGAACTCCTCGACGGCCTGGCGACCCTTGCCCGCGGCGGCTCCGCCCGGGCCGAGGGCACGGTGACCGGTGGCCGGACGGCGTTCCTGTTCGCGGGTCAGGGCAGTCAGCGGGTCGGGATGGGCTTCGAGCTGTACGGGGCCTTCCCGGTGTTCGCGGCGGCGTTCGACGCGGTGTGTGCGGAGCTGGATCCGCTGCTGGAACGGCCGTTGCGTGAGGCGGTCGCGGATGCGGAGCTGATCGGCGAGACGGGGTTCACCCAGCCGGCGCTGTTCGCGCTGGAGGTCGCGCTCTATCGACTCGTCGAGTCGTGGGGTGTGCGGCCCGACTTCCTGGCCGGGCATTCGATCGGTGAGATCGCCGCCGCGCACGTTGCCGGGGTGTTCTCGCTGGCGGATGCTGCGCGGCTGGTGGCGGCGCGGGGTCGGTTCATGCAGGCGCTGCCGCGTGGTGGCGCGATGGTGGCGGTGGAGGCGTCCGAGGCGGAGGTGCTGCCGCTGCTGACCGAGACCGTTGGCATCGCGGCGGTCAACGGGCCGACCTCGGTCGTGATCTCCGGCGCCGAGGACGCGGTCCTGGCCGTGGTCGGGCAGCTGGCCGGGCGCAGGTCGAAGCGGCTGACGGTCAGCCATGCCTTCCACTCGCCGCTGATGGACGGGATGCTGGCGGACTTCCGGTCCGTGGCTGAGGAGTTGGCCTTCGCCGAGCCGCGGATCCCGATCGTCTCCACCCTCACCGGCGCACTCGTCACCACCGAGCTCACCGACCCCGAGCACTGGGTGCGGCATGTGCGGGAGGCCGTCCGCTTCGCCGACGCCGTCGGCGCACTGGAGGCCGAGGGCGTGCGGACGTTCCTGGAACTGGGACCGGACGGCACGCTGACCGCCATGGCGCAGCAGTGCCTCGCCGAGGACGGTAACGCCGTCCTCACCCCCGCCCTGCGCCGCGACCGCCCCGAGCCACTGAGCTTCACCACCGCGCTCACCCGGCTCCACGTGCGCGGCACGGCCCTGGATTGGCAGGCCCTCCTCGCCGGGACGGGCGCGCGCCGTATCGACCTGCCGACCTACCCCTTCCAGCGCGAGCGGTACTGGTTGGAGGCGCCCGCACTCTGGGGCGCGGACGTGGCGTCGGCCGGCCTCGTCGCGCCGGAGCACCCGCTGCTCGGCGCCGCCGCTCCGCTCGCCGAGTCCGACGGCTACCTGTTCACCGGGCGGCTCGCGCTGGACACCCACCCGTGGCTGGCCGAGCACGCCGTCTCCGGCACCGTGCTGCTGCCGGGCACTGCCTTCGTGGAGCTCGCCCTACGGGCCGGCGAGCAGGTCGGCTGCGCGCGGCTCGAGGAACTCACGCTGGAGGCGCCCCTGGTGCTGCCCGGCACCGAGGCGCTGCAGTTCCAGCTCTGGGTGGGCGCCGCCGCCGAGGACGCCGGCCGGCCGGTCAGCCTGTACTCCCGGCCCGAACACGCCGATCCCGACGAGCCGTGGACCCGGCACGCCGGCGGCACCCTGGCCGCCGTCCCTGCCGCCGATGCCGAGGGCGACCCGGCCGCCCAGCTCACCGAGTGGCCCCCGCCCGGCGCGGAGCCGGTCGCGGTGGACGGGCTGTACGAGCGGCTGGCCTCGGGCGGCTTCGCGTACGGGCCCACGTTCCAGGGCCTGACCGCCGCCTGGCGGCTCGGCGAGGAGATCTTCGCCGAGGTCGCCCTGCCGACGACGGCCGAGGCGGAGGGCAGCCTGTTCGGCCTCCACCCGGCGCTGCTCGACGCCGCCCTGCACGGCACCTTCCTGCAGGGCAGCGGCGGCGACCGGGGCCGGCTGCCGTTCTCCTGGTCGGGCGTGTCCCTGCACGCCGTCGGCGCGACCGCGCTCCGCGTGCGGATCACCCCGCAGGGCACCGACACCATCGCCCTCGCGCTCGCCGACGCCACCGGGCGTCCGGTGGCCACCGTCGACTCGCTGCTGCTGCGCCCGGTCGCCGCCGACCAGCTGCGCGGCACCCGCGCCAGCCACCACGACGACCTGTTCGAGGTCGCGTGGGCACCGCTGTCCCCGGACGGCGCCGACCTTCCGGCCGCCGCGCCGGCCGTCATCGGCGCCCCCGGGCAGGCCGACGCGGCCGAGGAGCTGCACCGGAGCCTGCGGGCCGCCGGAATCGCCGCCGAGGCGTACCCGGACCTCGCCGCCCTGGCCGCCGCCGTCGGTGCGGGCGCCCCGGCGCCCGGGTTCGTGCTCGCCCCCTTCGGCACCCCGCTCCCGACGGTGGACGCGGACCGGTCGTCCGCCGACACCGTCCGCACCGCCGTCCACCGGGCCCTGGCGCTCGCCCAGGGCTGGCTCGACCGGCCGGCCCTCGCCGAAGCCCGCCTCGTGGTCGTCACGTAC
>NZ_JBHWBW010000265.1:4448-10499 GCF_042735675.1 Kitasatospora sp. NPDC059571 | reverse complement strand
GCCCGGGGCCGCGCGCCCGCGCCCCCCCCTTCGCGGCGGCGGGGTGCGGGTCAGACCCGGTCGGCCGCGATCAGCAGGTACTGGAAGGAGCCGTCCTTGTACGAGGAGATGAACGCCTCCTCGATCCCGGTGACCAGCGAGGACGTGGCGCGCAGCTCCCAGTAGGGCAGGGTCGCGGGCGTCAGGTCGATGACGGCCTGCGGCACCAGGCGGTTGTCGGCCATGGCCCGGAGGTACTCGCGGCGGGAGTGGATGTTGCACTCGAAGTGCGCGTTGATCTGCGACACCCACTTCGAGGGCTGCCCGTAGATCGGGTTCCAGCAGCCGGTGATGGTCACGTACCGGCCGCCGACCGAGAGGATGCGGGAGTGCTCGGCGAAGAGGTCCTGCAGGTCGACGTACATGCTGGACTCGTTGTTCCAGGAGGCCCTGGCCCGGCCGGTCTCGAACGGCATGTCGAGCATGTTGCAGACCTGGGCGCGGATCGAGTCCTCGATGCCGAGCTCCCGGGCGCGCCGGTTGCCGAACTCGGCCTGCTTGGCCGAGAGGGTGACGCCCTCGACCTTGCACCCGAAGCGCCGGTGGGCCATCACCATCGAGCCGCCGCGGCCGCAGCCGGCGTCCACCAGCGTGTGCTCGGGCCGGATGTCGCCCAGGTTGTCCAGCAGCACGTCGGTCTGCGCGGACTCCAGGCGGTGCAGCTCCGCGATCACCTTCTTCTCGCGCTCGCTGTCGCCGGGGGCGCCCAGCGCGGCGTGGTCGACGTCGCCGATCCCGTAGTGGTGGTGGTAGAGGCCGTCGACATCGCCGAGGCGCAGGTTCACCGGCCGGGCCTCATGGTCCCAGTAGCGGGCGATGTCGCCCTGGTAGGGGGTCGCCGGGCCGGGGATGGCGGCGGTGCCCACAACGGTGGTGTCGGTCATAGACATGGAATCAGTTCCTCGTTACCAGAAATCAGGCAGGGTGTAGCGGTAGGTGTTGGTCTGGTGCCAGTGGTGGTTGCCGTCGACCCACGCGGCCACGCCGCGGAGGAAGCGCACCACCGGCGGGGCGGGCCAGTTGGCGGCCAGGGCGGCCGCCTCGGCCTCGAAGGCGTGCATCAGCTCGTTGTGGACCTCGACCGCCTTGAGGTACGCCTCGCGGTCGGTGGTCCGCTCCCGCTCGGCGATCACCACGGGCAGGTTCAGGTGCCGGCCGGGGGCGGCGAGCTCCTTGGTGTAGGAGTACAGGTCGTTGACGATGGTGGTGGCATTGGAGGCGAGCGCGATGACCCGCTGCATCGCCGGCAGCGCGTGCAGGTCGGCGGGCAGCTCGTAGCCGCCGACGGTGTCCGTGATGGTCGGGCAGGGGCGGAAGTTGTTGAACTGGCGCATCGCCAGGTACTCCCACACCTCGGGGACGTGGTCGGTCTCGGACCAGGCGGCCTCGGCCAGGTACCCGAGGTGCAGCCGGGCCATGTCGTGCCGGTACCGGTCCGCCTGGGACGGGGTGGCCGCCCGGGTGAAGTACTCCATCGCGGAGCGATACGCCCGCCGCGGTGCGTCGGCGTGCAGCGACTGCTCCCACTCCGGGTGGTACTCCTGCACGGTGTGAAGGGGGTCGAGGGCGGTGTGCGCCATCAGGAGCCGGCCGCCGAGGCCGACGGGCGAGCCGCCGTGGTCCTCGCAGTAGCAGTCGTCGAGCGCGTTCTCCGCGGCCATCAGCCGGGTCGCGATCATCAGGTGCTCGATGCCCGGGGCGTCGGGGTGGCAGGCCACCATGTAGCGGCCCAGCGCGAAGCCGTCGAACTGGTCCTCCCACTCCGGCGGGTAGAGCTGCACCTCCTCCAGCGCCCAGAGCTTGATCCGCCGGCCGACCTCCGCCACCCGCTCGGCATCGGGCTCCGGCACCGGGTGGTGGTACAGGCCGGGGACGGGATCGCCGGCCTTCGGCGCCGCCGCCCCCGTCCCGGCCGCCTGCGCCGCCGGCCGCCCCGGGTACAGGCCCGCCGTACCGAGGCCGCTGGGGCCGCGGAGGATCTGGTCCAGGGCCGGGCCGGTCACGACCGCACCACCGCTCGGTCGCCGTGGACCCGGCCACCGGGGACGGCCGCCCCGGCGCTGCGGCTGCGGTGCGGACGCCGCGACGCCTGCGGTGAATCCGGTCTGGTGGCCACGGGCATGGCAAGGCCTTCCGCTGGAATGAGGGGGTCGACCGATGTGACGGATCGTCACTTCGTCGTACAGGCAGGGGATCTCCGCATCCGGATCCGTCCTGCTGATCCACAACGGTAGGCGGGCCGACCCGACCGGAGCAGCTCCGAAGCGCCCGCTGCACCCGATCGGGTGAACGATCATGTCTGTGGCGTTTGAAGTGCCCGTTTCCGTGCCGGGATTCGGCTGCGCTCGGCGGAGGGTCGGCCCGGCGCCGGCCGGCGGCCGGTTGCCCGGGTTGCCGGGGAAATCCGCGCGGACGAGCATGAAGGTGCACACCGGTCCGGCGTCCGGGCGCTCCCGCACGGCCGGGGCGGCCCCGCGGACGGTGGCGTGCCGGCGGCGCGGATCCCTCGCCGGTGGCCCCGGGCGGGGAGCGCTGCGGCCGGCCGCCTGCGATGCCGGAGGTACGACGGCGTGCACCGACGAGGGGGCGAGGAGGACGTATGACCCACCACCACCACAAGTCGAACAAGGCGGTCGAGGGCGACCCCGACACCGGGCACGGACGCGGCATGCCGATGCGGCCCGACGACGAGGAGCTCGAGGAGCGCACCGCGGAGGAGCGCGAGGAGGTCGGCCTGCCCCCGGAGCCGGGGACCTACGAGGAGCGGTAGCGCACCGCGACAGCGTGCGTGGGACGGGTCCGGGGAGTCGGACCCGTCCCACGAGCACGTCCGGGCTCGGCCTCCGGGCTGCGGTCAGCCGCCGACGTAGGCCGCGAGGTGCCGGCCGGTGAGGGTGGTGCGGTCGGCGACGAGCTCGGCGGGGGTGCCCTCGAAGACGACCCGGCCGCCGTCGTGGCCCGCGCCGGGGCCCAGGTCGATGATCCAGTCGGCGTGCGCCATGACCGCTTGGTGGTGCTCGATGACGATCACCGACTTGCCGGAGTCGACGAGTCGGTCGAGCAGGCCGAGCAGCTGCTCGACGTCGGCGAGGTGGAGGCCGGTGGTCGGCTCGTCGAGGACGTAGACGCCGCCCTTCTCGGCCATGTGGGTCGCCAGCTTGAGCCGCTGCCGCTCGCCGCCGGACAGCGTGGTCAGCGGCTGGCCGATGGTGAGGTAGCCGAGCCCGACGTCGGCGAGCCGCCGGAGGATGCGGTGCGCCGCCGGCGTGTGCGCCTCACCGGCGCCGAAGAACTCCTCCGCCTCGGCGACCGACATGGCGAGCACCTCGCTGATGTCGCGGCCGCCCAGGCGGTACTCCAGCACCGACGCGTCGAACCGCTTGCCCTCGCACTCCTCACAGGTGCTCGCGACGCCGGCCATCATCGCCAGGTCGGTGTAGACGACGCCGGCGCCGTTGCAGGTGGGGCAGGCACCCTCGGAGTTGGCGCTGAACAGCGCCGGCTTCACGTCGTTGGCCTTCGCGAACGCCTTGCGGATCGGGTCGAGCAGACCGGTGTACGTCGCCGGGTTGCTCCGCCGCGAACCGCGGATCGCGCCCTGGTCGATGGAGACCACGCCGTCCTCGGCGGCCCCCCGGCCCTTGACCAGCGACCCGTGCACCAGTGAGCTCTTGCCGGAGCCGGCCACACCGGTGATCACGGTCAGCACCCCGAGCGGCACGTCGACGTCGACGTCCCGCAGGTTGTGCGTCGCCGCACCGCGGATCTCCAGCGCGCCGGAGGGCTTGCGCACCGTCTCCTTGAGCGCGGCCCGGTCGCCGAAGTGGCGTCCGGTGACGGTGCCCCCGGCCCGCAGGCCGTCGACGGTGCCCTGGAAGCAGACGCTGCCGCCCGCCGTGCCGGCACCGGGACCGAGGTCGACGACGTGGTCGGCGATCGCGATCGTCTCCGGCTTGTGCTCCACGACGAGGACGGTGTTGCCCTTGTCGCGCAGCCGCAGCAGCAGCTCGTTCATCCGCTGGATGTCGTGCGGGTGCAGGCCCGCGGTGGGCTCGTCGAAGACGTAGGTGGTATCGGTGAGCGCGGAGCCGAGGTGGCGGATCATCTTGACGCGCTGCGCCTCGCCGCCGGACAGCGTGCCCGACGCACGGTCGAGCGAGAGGTAGCCGAGGCCGATCTCCACGAACGAGTCGAGGGTCTGCTGAAGCGAGGCGAGCAGCGGCGCCACCGACGGCTCGTCGAGACCTCGGATCCACTCGGCGAGGTCCCTGATCTCCATCGCGCAGGCGTCGGCGATGGAGATCCGCCCGATCTTCGAGGCGCGGGCCCCCTCGCTGAGCCGGGTGCCGTCGCACTCGGGACAGGTGGTGAAGGTGACCGCGCGCTCCACGAACGCGCGGATGTGCGGCTGCAGCGCCTCCTTGTCCTTGGAGAGCATCGACTTCTGGATCTTGGGAATCAGCCCCTCGTAGGTGAGGTTGACGCCCTCCACCTTGACCTTGGTCGGCTCCCGGTAGAGGAAGTCGTGCATCTCCTGCTTGGTGAACTCGCGGATCGGCTTGTTCGGGTCGAGCAGGCCCGACTCCGCGTAGACCCGCACCGTCCAGAAGCTGTCGGACTTCCAGCCGGGGATGGTGAACGCGCCCTCGGCGAGCGACTTCGAGTCGTCGTAGAGCTGATCGAGGTCGATGTCGGAGACCACGCCGCGGCCCTCGCAGCGCACACACATGCCGCCGGTGCGGGTGAAGGTCGCCTTCACCGCCTTCTTGGCCCCGCGCTCCACGGTGATCGCCCCGCTCGCCCGGACCGAGGGGACGTTGAAGGCGTACGCGCTGGGCGGGCCGATGTGCGGCTCGCCGAGGCGGCTGAAGAGGATTCGCAGCATCGCGTTGGCATCGGTGGCGGTGCCGACCGTGGAGCGGGGGTCGACGCCCAGCCGCTGCTGGTCGACGGTGATCACGGTGGTCAGCCCTTCGAGGACGTCCACCTCGGGCCGCGACAGCGACGGCATGAAGCCCTGGACGAAGGCGCTGTAGGTCTCGTTGATCAGCCGCTGCGACTCCGCCGCGATCGTGTTGAACACCAGCGAGGTCTTGCCCGAGCCGGAGACCCCGGTGAAGACCGTGAGCCGGCGCTTCGGGATCTCGATGCTGACGTCCTTGAGGTTGTTCTCGCGCGCGCCGTGCACGCGGATCAGGTCGTGGCTGTCGGCAACGTGCAGCGCGGGCGACCGGTCGTCCGTCCTGGTGGCCATGCTCGGCGTCTCCATCCCTTGGGCGGGGCCGCCTGCGCAGCCTCCGTCGGCATCACGTGGCTCGATCTAACCAGCTTCGGGCCCTGCGCCCGATGCCTTTGCGACCGGTCCACCGACCCCGGGGGCGGGCCGCTAGCGGCTGCCCGCTATGGCGGCGGCCAGGTCGCCGGCGGTCTGCACGGGGTACGGCCGCCCGTCGAGCAGGACCGCGAAGATCGTCACCTGGTCCGACCACTCGATCACCAGCCGTCCGCGGCCGCGCACGTAGCAGTTCCGGCCCCACACCCCGCGGCGTCCCTGGACCTCCGGGAAGTCGGCAGGTCCCGGCGACAGCACGCGCGACCAGCCCGCCCGCTCTATTTCATGATCCCAGAAGCCCGGGCCAGCGATCATTGCGATCTCCTTCCGAGGTGCACGATACCTCCACACCTCGTTCGGCTTCCGCGCAGGTCAGGCCGCCGCCCCCGGCCCGTGGGAGCCGGGGACGGTCAGTCTGCGGAGCGGTGGGCCCGGTGGACGGCGACCCGGACGCGGGTGGCGCAGCGGGGGTGCGGAAGCGCTGCGGAGCAGGTCCTCTCGGCGGTGGGGCGATGCGCCGCGGGGGGGGGCGGCGCCCCCGCCGGCGGGGCGCCCCCGCGTTATCAAACTCACACCCCGCCCCGCGGTCAAGACTCACCACTCCCGCGTGGAGCCGAGGTTCTGGAAGGCGCGCAGGGTGCGCCCGCCGCCGCCCTCCGGCTCGACCGTCGGCACCGCGG